>DASVNP010000455.1:0-2352 GCA_036383775.1 Paraburkholderia sp.
ATGCCATCAGTCTCGTCGATCACCAGTCCGGACAGGAAACCACGGTTACGGTACAGGTTGCGCAGACGCTCGATGAGCTCCTCATTCGAATAGCGCCGGGCGCGCGCCCGCATGATGCCCTGTGCTGTGTAAAACGTCTCACCTGGTACGATAGACTGGAATGCACCTTCCTTCCGGATCCACATGTCCGGTGTATTCACGACGCGCATTTTCTTGAGTTTGAACGACACGCGGTTGTAGACGTTATTGCCGATGTATTTCTCGTTGGTCAGTACCTCCCGTACGGTCGCGCGTGTCCATTCCCGGTCGAGATTTGTGCGAACACGCATACCATTTAACCGGGCCGCAATCTCGTATTCATTTAACGACCCGTCGATAAACCAGTTGTAGATGAGATTAATAATCCGGATTTCGCTCTCGGGCCCTGGCATAAGGATCACCCGATCGGTCTGCAGGCTCTTGTGTTCGCCTCGCTGAAGTTCTCCTTTCATGATCCCGTGCTGATCGATGAGGACGCGGCGCAGACCATAACCAGCCGGTCCGCCCTGCCGGAAGCCGAGCTCGATCAACCGGCACTGACCGGCAAACACCTTGGCCGACAATTCCCGGCTGTATTCGCCGGCCATTGCCCGCTTTACTCCTTTCACGATGGTGGATACCGGCGAGCCGTCGTTTTCGAACTGTTCGGCGCAGTAGGCAACCTGGATGCCGACGCGCCGGCAGACATACTCGTAGTACGCGCTTTCGTCCGCGTCTTGGAATCTCCCCCAGCGACTCACGTCATAGACTAGGATCACCTGAAAATCCGCGCGGCCGCTTTCACCATCCTTGATCAGTTGCTGAAGCGCCTGCCGCCCGTCGATACGCAGACCGCTTTTACCCTCGTCAGCGTAGGTGCGAACGATCTCGAGACCGCGCCGCACGGCGTACTCCCGGATCCTGTCGCGCTGGTTCTCGGTCGAGTACTGCTGGTGCTCAGTCGACATCCGAACGTATTCGGCGGCCCGTACCGAGGGGGCCTGCGAGACGGCGGTATCGCCTATGTGATCGAGTGACACGGTCCTGCTCCCGCTGCTTCGAATCCTCGCTCCCCTGAGCTTGCGTGCCCGGCATCGCGTCGGACACGCAGATCGTCACTTTCGAAACGCAACCGCGTCGCAACTGCGGTGGCGTCTGATTCAGAGCGGGTACAAGGCAAAGGTAGCAGGCCTGGCGCGGAAGTCGATCACGTCATCTCTTTGCAATCACGTATGCGTGGCCCGTTTGGTGCCGACAGCACGGCGATATGGACGGTGCACGCGTTCATCTTTGCAATGCCCGTTTCGACCGCACGGCGCAGTATGTAGAAGCCTGATGCGAGCGGGTGTAGAGGCGGTGACGCGTCCATGTTTGCAACTGGACTGGAACTTCGTCGCGCATTCCGCTCCCGTTGCATCGCGCAATTGCGCTCCCGATAGGCCGGGTGCGTCGCGCGGTATTGACGCCAGTAGTCCGGGCGACGAGCTCGCCATTTGGCCTGCGCCCGTGCCTGGTTGTCGCGGTAGTCGGGATCACTTCGAAGTCGCTGCTGTTGCCAGCGTCGGCGCCGCTCTCGCTGGCAGCCCAGGGCAGAACAGAATCGTTGATTTGGGATGTGGGACAAAGGATGGAAGAGGCTGCCACAGGCAACGCAACGGCGAGCGTTATTCATCACGCGCTCCATACGTAAGGTAGCAATCTGGAGCACGTTGGCAGCCGGGCATCCAACCCGCCTGAGAAACGCTGATGTGCAATCGGCGAAGGCTGCGAGCGCTCAATCAGCGCGTTTTTTGGGTGGGTGACTCAGTCTAACGAATTCGCGACACAAATCCGGGTAGTCCAACTAATTCGGTTCGGGTGCTGAAAACAATTGGACCGAAAAAGTTAGCAAGTTATTGATTAATAAGGGATGTCAGTCTAACGAATTCCGTCTCCCTTCATGTAGCGTAGGGCGCCAGAGTAAGTGCGACTGGCGCCACAGTTTTGCGACTGTGGGACGGAGTTAGTGCGACTGGCCTACATAGTGCGGGGCAACAGAAATGATTGGACGAGCGCTGAGTTAGCTCGACTCGCATGCGCGGGCTTGATTGGATTTTCGCCCCTATCATCAGACAGTACTCATCGCTAGGCCCACGCGGCATATTTCGAGGGCGCAAGCGGACTAGCGATCCGGTGGCGAAGGGCTCGAATCGCTACCCGCCGGAGATCAGGAAGGTGATCTACACCACGAATGCCATAGAATCGATCAACATGAGCCTGCGCAAGGTGATCAAGACCCGCAGCTCGTTCCCGACCGATGAGGCCGTCACCAAGCTGTTTTACCTGGCCCTGAAC
>DASVNP010000456.1:0-11595 GCA_036383775.1 Paraburkholderia sp.
CGGCGTGTGACCCGAACGACACGTTCCGGTCACACGCCGCCGCGTTTTTTATGCCTTGTCAGTTCGTCGCATGCCACTGGCTCGCGCCGCAGGTCATGCCAGATCACGCCGCATGAACACGCGTTTCGACTCGTCGAGTCCCCGCGCGATGTGCGCGTCGCGACGGGCGATCAGGGCCGCGTCGAGATCGGCCGTTTCGATATCGCGAAACCCGAGGCGTCGGTAGTACGGCGCATTCCACGGCACGTCGCGAAAGGTCGAAAGGATGAGTTGAGACAACTGCCGCGCGCGCGCAAGTTGCGCGACCTGCTCGATCAACGCCGCACCGATACGCCGCCCGGCGTGCGAAGTGAGCACGTCGAGTTCCTGCACGTAGATGCGCTCAGGCTGCGGCTCGAACATCACAAAACCGGCACACGTTTCGTCGGCATCCAACGCGACGATAATCTCGCGCGCGTCGATCTTGCGCAGGACCAGTTCCAGATCCATAGGCGGGGCATCGGCAATGCCGGCCATATCGACGCTCAGAAAGCGCTCGCCCGCCTCGAATTCGATCGCGCGGATGGTGCGCGCATCGTGCGGCGCGGCAAAACGGAAAGTGACAGTGGGAGCATCGTTCATGGGCGTTTTGTAAGTTGATGCCGGACGTCGTGCTTGACGGCCTGCCCCGATATTGACATCACCACCGCAAAATAGACAAGTCGGCGCAGTGCCACGGGACTACACTCCTGAACATCTGAAATTCTGTTCGAGCCAAGATGGATCTGATGCGTGTGCTGCAGGTCGCCCTGCACTTCGACCAGCACCTGAGCGGCCTGATCGTGCAATACGGCACCGCCGTGTATGCGATGCTGTTTCTCGTGGTGTTCGTCGAGATCGGTTTTCTGCCGCTGTTCTTCTTACCCGGCGACCCGCTGATCTTCATTTGCGGCGGCCTCGCCGCCACGGGCGCGCTGAACGTCTGGCTTGTCATTGCCGTGCTGTTCACGGCCACGGTGGCCGGCAGCATCGTCGACTATGCGTTCGGCCGGGCCATCGGCGAAAAAGTCTATACCGCCGACTACCGGTGGCTCGACAAGAACGCCCTGCGCAAAGCGCACGCGTTTTACGAAGCACGCGGCGGACTGACCTTTCTGCTGTCGCCGTTCATTGCCGTCGTGCGCACGTTCGCGCCGTTCGTCGCGGGCGTCTCGCGCATGACGTTCGCGCGCTTCGTGTCGTTCGTCAGCGCCGGTGCCGCTCTATGGATCGTGTCGCTGGTGACGGCTGGCTATCTGTTCGGCAACGTGCCGCTGGTGCGAGACCATATGAGTTCGATCGTTCTGCTGGGCGTCGCGCTCGGCACCGGCTCGTTGCTCGTGAGCGCCGTGTGGCGCTTCGTCAACCGGCGCTTGCGGGCTCACTGAAACGCGCTGAGCCCTGGCAGATCGATCACACGGTGCCGGCATGGATCGGCATGAGCGGCCACGGCGCAATCGAGCGAAGCGTGAGCGGACAGTCCCCTGCGCTTACATCCAACCTTCGATCTTCAGGCCGCTCACGCGCTCCGCTTCTTCGTGTGAAACCTCGCGCACCGTCTGGCCGAAACTCCACACGTGCCCTTCCGGATCGCGAGCCGCGTAGACACGGTCGCCATAAAACTGGTCCGCGAGTTCACGTGTAATCACCGCGCCCGCGGCGCGCGCACGGGCACAATGCTCGTCGATGCCCTCGCGCAATTGCACGTGCACCGACTGCGTGTTCTTGCCGCCGATCGAAGCCGGGCTCGCTGCGTCTTCCGACCAATCGCGGCAGATCATCACGTAGCTGTTGCCGAAACGCATTTCGGAGTGCCCCAACTGGCCGTCATTGTCCGTGACGACCATCTGGCGCTTAAAGCCAAACGCTCGCTCGAGCCAGTCGAGCGCGGCAAATGGATCCTTGTAGTACACCGCCGATCCCATTGAAGGACGATGAAGCGGTTCGCTCATGATGGGCTCCTTTTGCAAACGTATGGATTAGTATTAAGCACCATAGTTAAACGAAGCGGGAAAGCAAGGCCGCTTAATCCGAAAACACGTAGTTGCCCGCCGCTTTTCGGGGTGCCATGAAAACGAAGTCCGGAAAGATTCTGCTTCTGACGTACCAGATGCAGGCAAACAGGCCCAAACCGATCAGCAGCCCGATTGCCGTGGCTAGAAACCCGGTTTGACGCGAACCGCGGTTCCGTAGCATAGAACCTCCGATATGCCCCGTGCGATCTCCGTCGCATCGTAGCGCATCCCGACAATGGCGTTTGCGCCCAGAGCCTCGGCCTCCGCCACCATGCGCTCGTAGGCGTCCCGCCTCGCCCGTTCGCACAGTGCCGTATATAAGGTGATGTTGCCGCCAAATATCGTCTGCAGGGACGCGCCGATCGAACCGACAATAGAGCGCGATCGAACAACGATTCCCCGGGCGATGCCCAACGAATGTTCTATGCGATACGTCGGGATTTCCAGTGCGGTAGTAACCATGTGCCGTTCAATCAACGTTTTCTCCTCACAGAACGCGTCCGTCCCTTTCCTGCCGATCCCTATCGATCTACCTTGGTTATGCCAAGATTTCCGAGCATTGGCAGAACTCCGCTACTCCCCAGTACTTCCGGCAAGTGGCCATCCCATTTGGCTACCGCCTGTTGCTGAATGATCTCAGGCGTGATCGTCTGCTGGAGCAGTTTTTGCGCTTCGGCCTGCGCGTGTGCTTCGACGATCTTCTGATCGGCGAGAACCTTGGCTTTCTGCAATTCGTATTGCGCCTGCTGTGCGCGCTGCTGGGCGACCTGTTTTTGCTCGATCGCCTGCACGAACTGCGTACTGAAGTGAAAGTCGGTGATGTTCACGGAATCCACCATCAGCCGATAGGGTTTGAGCTCCGCGGTGATCTGCGTCTCGATCTGTCCACGCACCTGATCGCGGTGGGTAATCAGATCTTCGGCGTTGTAATGGGCCGTTATCGCTTTCACTGAGTTGCTGATAGCCGGCTTGATAATCTTGAGCACCAGCGCGGATTCGTTGCCGATGTGCTGATAGACCCACTCTGCGTCGGCGGGCAGAATGTGCCAGTTCGTCGCCACCGTGGTCGTCACATCCTGCAGATCAAGGCTCGCCGCCGTTTCCGCGTCCTGGGAGTTTTGCACCTGAACGTCCATCTTGGCGACCGACTGCGCGAATGGGATCTTCAGATGCAAGCCGGGGTCAAGCACGCCGGGTTCGACCGCGCCCCATGTCATCAGTACGCCACGCTGCCCGGGGCCGACGGTCACGAAACCGCTGGTGATCAATATGAAAGCCAGAAGGACGATCACCGCCATGCCAACGACGCGAGGCTTCGCCGGCATGCTCACTTGTACGTTCATTGTTGTTCTCCCCCGTTTTTAAGTATTGGAAATGTTTTTCAGCAACCGGAACGTTTTACAGCGCACACGACTATACCCGCGCTGTTGGGTAAACCACGGATCGCCACATAATATTCACCGTTTTCCATCTTTCAGCAAGCATCGCAATCAATTTTGTTATCGGTTTTGCAGCCATTTTCTGAATGACCAGGAAAGCGGCAGGGTTACCCTCGTTTTTCTTGAGGCATAACTTGAACCACGCCTATTTATCCGCGGCGCATGACGCAAAACACACGGCTCGCCCCTCCTTGACTCCACCCTGATACGAAGGTAACCTTCACAGGCAACCTTCGCATCTCCCATCGCACCAGCGACCACCAGCAAGCATGAGCAAAGCCGACCTCCCCGCCGATCCCGAGACCCTGCACGCCATGGCAGAAGACCTGCGCGTGCTGGTCGGCAAACTGCGCCGCCGCATGCGCGAAGAAGCGCACATAGGCGATTTCACGCCATCGCAGGTTCAAGTCCTCAGCCTGCTGGAACGGGAAGGTCCTGCAACGGTCACTGAACTCGCGCGTATGCAGGGCATGCGTCCGCAATCCATGGGCGAGACGCTGTCGGTTCTGAAAGCAGCCGGGCTCGTCAGCGGCGCCCCCGATCCGAACGACGGCCGGCAAACAGTTCTCTCTCTCACCCCCGCTTTTCGCAAGAAGGTCAAGGCAAGCCGCGCGGCCCGCGAAGACTGGCTGTTTCGCACTATCCAGACGCGTTTCTCGCCTGCCGAGCAGCAACAACTCGCTATCGGCGTCGACTTGCTCAAACGCCTGATCGACTCGTAACACTCAGGAGCACTTCATGGCACTTACCACCCTCGACGCAAAAACCGCGTTGGTCGTCATCGATTTGCAGCAGGGCATCGTCGCGCTGCCTACCGCTCACCCCACCGGCGAAGTCGTCAAGCGCGCGGCCGTCCTCGCCCAGGCGTTTCGCCGCCATGGGCTGCCCGTGGTGCTCGTCAACGTAGCCGGCGGCGCGCCGGGCCGCGCGGACCAGATGCGCCCGACTGGCGACTTCCCCGCCGGATTCGCCGATCTGGTGCCGGAGTTGAACGCACAACCGTCGGACCATCGGGTAACCAAACGCACCTGGGGTGCGTTCACGAATACGGACCTCGAAGCGTATCTGCGCGGGCAAGCCGTCACGCAAGTGGTGATCGTGGGCGTGTCGACCAGCATCGGCGTCGAATCCACCGCGCGTTACGCGCACGAACTAGGCCTGCACGTCACGCTCGCGGTGGACGCGATGACCGACCTGAATGCGGATGCTCACGCGAACAGCATCACGCGCATTTTTCCGCGCCTTGCCGAAACCGGCACAACGCAGGAAGTTCTCGATCTGCTCGAGCGCTCGCGCGCATGATCGGGCCCATGAGCAAGCGCCGCAGCCTGCATGCGGCACGACTCTTTCGCAGGGGAATGCCCCAGTGACAGGCACGTTCCGTTCGCTGCGCAATTTCAACTATCGGGTCTGGGCGAGCGGCGCGATCGTCTCCAACGTCGGCACGTGGATGCAGCGCACGGCGCAGGACTGGCTGGTTCTCACGGAGCTCACGCATCACAACGCGACCGCGGTGGGTATCGTCATGTCGCTGCAGTTCGGCCCGCAAATGCTGCTGTTGCCGCTAACCGGCTATGCGGCCGATCACTTCGACCGCCGCAAGCTGCTGTTCGCCACCCAGGCGGCCATGGGTTCCCTCGCGCTCGGCCTCGGAATTCTCACCGTCACCGGACTCGTGCAACTGTGGCAGGTGTACGTATTCGCGGGCCTGCTCGGCTGCGCCTCCGCCTTCGATTCACCGGCGCGCCAGACCTTCGTGTCGGATCTGGTCGGAGAAGATGATCTCTCCAACGCGGTCGCGCTTAACTCCACATCGTTCAACGCGGCGCGCATGATCGGGCCCGCGGTCGCGGGCCTGCTGATCGCGTCGATCGGCACCGGCTGGGTGTTTCTGCTCAACGCGCTCTCGTTCGTCGCCGTGCTCGGCTCGCTGCGCATGCTGCGCATGAGCGAGCTGCATCTGAAGCCTCGGGCGGCGCGCTCGCGCGGCAGTTTCGTGGAAGGTTTCAAGTACGTGTGGGCGCGTCCCGATCTGAAGGCGGCGCTGCTCATGCTGTTCCTGATCGGCACGTTCGGCCTGAACTTCCCGATCTTCATCTCGACCATGTCGGTCACCGCCTTTCACGCAGGCGCGAGCGAATACGGCGTATTGAGCTCGACCATGGCGATCGGCTCCGTAACGGGCGCACTGCTCGCAGCACGCCGGGCGAAACCGCGCATGGCGCTGCTACTCGGCGCGGCGGCGATATTCGGAGTGGGCTGCACCGTGGCTTCCCTGATGCCGAACTATGTGCTGTTCGGCATCGTGCTCGTCGTGATCGGCGTGTCGACGCAAACCTTCACGACCTCCACGAACAGTCTCGTGCAACTCTCCACCGAGCCCGCCATGCGCGGCCGGGTCATCGCGATTCTGCTGGCGATCGCGCTGGGCGGCACGCCGCTCGGCGCGCCCATCGTGGGCTGGGTCGCCGACCGCTTTGGACCACGCTGGGCGCTCGGCGTGGGCGCGGCATCGGGCTTTGCGGCGGCGCTCGTCGGCGTGCTGTACCTGGTGAAGCACCACCAGTTGCGCGTGTATGTCGAGGCGGGGCGCCTGCGCTACAGCGTCGGCGAACCACGCGTCGCGCCCGCTTATGTCGGTGCCGCTGCCGCCGTGCAGAACGCCGTCCTGGATGAAGCAGAGGAAGATTCGGCTTCGAGCGTGTAGCGTACGGTTGCCGGGCCCAGACGTAAAAAAGCCGCGCCTGAATGAATCAGGCGCGGCTTTTGTCACTGCCGAGGTCCAGCTGCTGACTTACTTCGCCACGGGCATCGTGAATTCGGCACCCTTCGCGATGCTGTCCGGCCAGCGCTGCATGATGCTCTTGTAGCGCGTATAGAAGCGCACGCCCTCTTCGCCGTAAGCGTGATGGTCGCCAAACAGCGAACGCTTCCAGCCGCCGAACGAATGCCACGCCATCGGCACCGGGATCGGCACATTGATGCCGACCATGCCGACCTGAATCTGCCGGCCGAAGGCGCGTGCCACACCGCCATCCGACGTGAACAGCGACACGCCGTTGCCGAACTCGTGCGCGTTGATCAGTTCGACGGCGCTCGCGAAATCGGGCACACGCACCACTGAAAGCACCGGGCCGAAAATCTCTTCCTTGTAGATCTTCATGTCCGTGCCGACATGGTCGAACAGCGTGCCGCCGATAAAGAAGCCCTCTTCGCTCGCCACCGGATGCGCGCGGCCGTCCACGATCAGCGTCGCGCCTTCCGACTCGCCGGAGGCGATATAACCGGCCACCTTGGCCTTATGTTCGGCCGTTACCAACGGTCCCATTTCCGCGTCGAGGTTTTCGCCGTTCTTGATCACGAGCGATTTGACGCGCGGCACCAGCTTCTCGATCAGCTTGTCGGCGACATTGCCAACCGCCACCGCGACCGAGATCGCCATGCAACGCTCGCCCGCCGAACCGTAGGCCGCGCCGATCAATGCGTCGACGGCCTGGTCCAGATCGGCGTCCGGCATCACCACCAGATGATTTTTCGCGCCGCCGAGCGCCTGCACACGCTTGCCGCGCTTCGACGCTTCCGTATGAATATATTCGGCGATCGGCGTGGAGCCCACGAACGACAGCGCCGCCACGTCCGGGTGTTCGATCAGCGCGTCCACGGCCACCTTGTCGCCGTTCACGATGTTGAACACGCCGTCCGGCAAACCGGCTTCCTTCAGCAATTCCGCAATGCGCAGCGATGCCGACGGATCACGCTCCGACGGCTTCAGCACGAACGTGTTGCCGCAGGCAAGCGCCACCGGGAACATCCACATCGGCACCATGAACGGGAAATTGAACGGCGTGATGCCCGCGACCACGCCCAGCGCCTGGCGCAGATTCCAGTTGTCGATCCCGCCGCCGATCTGGTCGGTGAAATCGGTTTTGAGCAGATTCGGAATGCCGCACGCGAACTCGACCACTTCGATGCCGCGCACCACTTCGCCTTGCGCGTCTGTGAACACCTTGCCGTGCTCGCGGGTAATCAGCATGGCCAGTTCGTCATGGTGCTGGTTCATCAGTTCCTTGAACTTGAACAGAATGCGTGCGCGCTTGATCGGCGCCGTTTCGCTCCAGGCGGGAAAAGCAGCTTTGGCGGCCTGCACCGCGGCGTCCACTTCCTCGACCGAGGCGAGTGCGACCGAGCCGGTCACCTTGCCGGTCGCCGGATTGAACACGTCCTTGAAGCGGCCGCTGGCCGGCGCCGCCGGCGCGCCGCCGATGTGATGGCCCAACTGCTGCACCGACAGCTTCGCTTGTTCGTTCACTGCATTCATGTCCTGACCTCGGGTTCGGGATAGGCCGCGGCGCATCGGCGCCGGGCGATAGGCAAAAGTTTTCAGGCGACGTCACGCCGCGCCAGAGCGGCAATCCGCGCGCCGGCGGGCTCCATCGAGTCCTGCCAACTGTATCGACGGCGCCGCTCAGATTCCCGATACAGCGGGATAAAACCGCGCCTCACTGTATTGTTTTTTGTGTGGCAACTGTATTGGCCCACCCCACCGGACCCGCTGCTCAGCGCCATGCATCGGTCAGTTCGTTGGCCAGCACCATCTTTTCGCGGACCACGTCCACGAGGGCGGCGTCAGTGCCGGCCTGCGCCTTGAGGAACTTGAACGCGGCCGAATGCACCGTGCGCATCGACCTTCCGTCGATGCCGGCCATCCGTGCCGCACTGCGCCGCGTCTCGTCGACCAGGTCGCGCGCGGCGCTGAAATCGGGCGACAAGCCGCTTTGCGTCTCGAACCCGGCGCGCAACTGCGCCGCGTAGTCGCGCGATGTGCCGAGCCGGTCGATGTCGATCAGCAGATCGACGCCCTCCGCCATGCGCAGTGCACCGAGAATCCACAGCGCGATAAACGCCCGATACGCGTTATTGCCTTCCGCCGTGCGCGCGTACTGCTCGCAAGCCATCGCGTAGGCGTCGTCCGAAGTGGGCGCGACGGGCGGCAGGCTCACCCCGCAGACCTCGATGACCTGCCTGACCAGCGGATCCGCCTGATTCATCCCCAACACGCGAAATGGCGCGGCCACGAAAAACGGATTGCTCCATTGCCGACTGAGCAGCCACCCTGAAGCGAACTGCGACGCCGGGTTTCGCAACACGCCCACGTGCATGACCTGCGTGAAGGCCTGCCTCAACCACGGCAGCCGGCCCGATGAGCGGCAGAATTTGAACACCGGCACGCGGCCCTGTGCGGCGGTGTGCTCGCACAGCTGCTGCAAGTAGGCCCGCAACGCCGGGAAGTCAGCATCCGGCGCGCTCGCGAAGCGATCGATATTGAATTGCTTTCTGTACCCGGCCACACCGCGCGCGCGCTCCTGCAGAAACGGCCGATATTCGTCGAAGTACGGCGAGTCAAGCGGTGGGTGCCCTGAAGTCAGTGTGGGCCGCAAGTCGGAAACATCAGCGAAGCTCAGGTCCGCGAGTACGCCGCTGAGCGGTTCATAGAAACCGGTCACAGTGTCGAGTTCGCGCAAACGCGACCAGATCCACGTTCCCGCACTACGCCAGCCGGTGTGCAGAAATACGGCCTGTTTCAGGCCACTCGACGGTTCTTGTGACAACGGCATTGGACTTCTCTTCGAATGAAAGCGACAAGGAATCGATGCACACCAGACGGTGCCTCGCCCACACCACGCAAGCGCACACTTTAGCGGGTCAAGCTGTCGTACGCGTAACAGACACGTCACGACGCGTCACTTTACCTTGCCAGCCTGGGCCGCAATCCTGAGCGGGCCTACCGGGCCAAACTGGAACAGCGGGCTCAAACACTTTAAGCTGCCGGCATCGCGAACTCAAACGTTGCTGACATGAACGATTCGGCCGATATCCGGTTCCTGTTGACCCTGCGCGAAGGCGGCAGCCTGATCGCCGCCGCGCGAAAGCTGGGCCTGTCGCCCTCGGCGGTCACGCAGCGCCTGCAGCAACTCGAGAAAAAGCTGGGCGCGCAACTGGTGAACCGCACGTCGCGCCGCCTGCAATTCACGGAAGAAGGCACCCTGCTGTGCGAACGCGGCGCCGAGCTCGTCCAGCAGTTCGACTCGCTGTTCGAAGATCTGCACATGCGCCGCGGCGGCCTGATTGGCACGCTGAAAATCAACGCGCCGCTGGGTTTCGGGCGGCGTCATCTTGCACCGGCGATTTCAGGCTTCCAGCAGCAGAACCCGGATATCGAGGTCGCGCTCACGCTGTCCGACAAACCATTGACCGAGACGATGGACCGCTTCGATATCGTCGTGCATATCGGCGAGTTGCCGGCATCGAATCTGGTGGGCTACACGATTGCACCGAATGCGCGCTTTGTTTGCGCCGCGCCCGCGCTCATCAAGCGTATCGGCGCCCCGGATTCTCCGGATGAATTGAGCAAGCTGCCCTGCATCGTGCTGCAGGAGAATAACGAAGGCGTCTCGCTCTGGCAGTTCAGCAAGGGCCGCTTGCGCCGCAGCGTACGCGTGCCCGCCCGCCTGAGCTGCAACGACGGCGACGTGATCCGTCAGTGGGCATGCGAAGGCCGCGGCGTGATCCTGCGCTCCGAATGGGACGTCGCCGACGACATCGCGCAAGGCAGGCTCATCCGCTTGCTGCCCGCATGGAAAGCGCCCGACGCCAACGTGATGGCGCTCACGCACCAGCGGGCGGGCCTGCCAGCGCGCACGCGCCACTTCATGCAGTATTTGCAGAGCCGGTTCAGGCCATTGCCGCCATGGCGGCGATAAACGCCGAACGCCGTGGCAGGACGGTTTGAACGTTAAATGCAGTTTGATTGAATCTATGAGTTAACGCATCTGAACGATACGTCACGGGTGTAACTCTATAATCGATTCACCGCCCGCCGCCGGTTAGATCATGACTTCCGCACCCACTCACGCTGCGTACCCCAAAGCAGTCCTGTTCGATCTGCTGACTGCCCTGCTCGACTCGTGGACTTCGTGGAATCGCGCCGCGGGGTCCGAACAAACGGGCCGTGCGTGGCGCGCCGCGTATCTGCGCCTGACCTATGGCTGCGGTCAATATATTGCGTATGAGCAACTGGTTCGCGACGCCGCCGCGCAAGTCGGCCTGCCGGAATCCGCCGCACTCGCGCTCGAAGCGCACTGGCTGACGCTGTCGCCGTGGAGCGGCGCCGTCGACGTGTTGCAGGCGCTCGCGCCGCATTGCAAGCTGGCCATCGTCACCAACTGCTCCACGCGTCTCGGTACACAAGCGGCTCATCTCCTGCCGGTTCGCTGCGACGCAATCGTGACCGCCGAAGAAGCCGGTGTGTACAAACCGGACCCGCTGCCCTACCGCCTCGCGCTCGACAAACTCGGCGTGACAGCGCAGGAAACCGCGTTCGTGGCCGGCTCCAGCTACGACATGTTCGGCACTGCAACGGTCGGCTTGCGCACCTACTGGCACAACCGTGTCGGCCTGCCACTGGTCGCCGGCGCTCAGCCGCCCGAGATCGAGGCGCCGACGCTCGATTCGCTCGTCGCGTGGCTCAGCCGCTTCGGCACGACCCAACCCCCATTCATTTCCCGGTGACAGCATGAAACTCGACCAGATCGACACCCCTGCCGCGTTGATCGACATTGCGCGGATGCAGAAGAACATCGCGCGCATGCAGGGACGGATGAACACGCTCGGCGTCTCGTTTCGTCCGCACGTGAAGACCACCAAGTGCCTCGACGTGGTCCGCGCGCAGATCGCCGCCGGCGCGCGCGGCATTACGGTCTCGACCTTGAAGGAGGCGGAGGCGTTCTTTGCCGCCGGCATCAGCGACATTCTTTACGCGGTCAGCATGGCGCCTGCCAAGCTGCCTCGCGCGCTGGCGCTGCGCCGCCAGGGCTGCGACCTGAAGCTGGTGGTGGACAACCCGACCGCCGCCGCGGCCATCGCCGCGTTCGGCGACCAGCACGGCGAAACGTTCGAGGTGTGGATCGAGGTGGACACGGACGGCCACCGTTCGGGCATCACGCCGGAACAGGAGACGTTGCTCGCCGTGGGCCGGATTCTGCATGAGAACGGCGTGAAGGTGGGCGGCGTGATGACCCACGCCGGCTCGAGCTACGAACTCAGTACGCCGGAGGCGCTCGCCG
>DASVNP010000457.1:0-4649 GCA_036383775.1 Paraburkholderia sp.
CACTACCTGCCAGCACAGCGACTGCAACCGCCAATTGGAGAGACAGAAACGCAAAGTCCGTCGGGTAGCAGGTTTAGGCGGACGCGTAACAGGCGAAGAGCGTCTGCGCGTCGTCGGCAAGCTAATCTACGGTGCCTGCGATACGCCCAGACAGCGTGATGAGACACGTTGCCGGAATTCCGTACAGGGAAGCGGCGCCTTACTCGCGGCATCGGTGCTCGCGAAGTTTCCGTCGGGATCACGGTAGATCGCGAGGTGACGGATGCTGAGCTTGTGCTCGAATTTCGCCACCGTCTGGCGACTGTCCTTTTCGATCGATATTGTCGCCACCCTAACACCGGCATCTATCGCCACCCGACACCGCTCCAGCATCGGCAAACCGATCCAGCACCTTCGCACCAACTCGCCCATGTGTTCATCACGAGTACTTCGCGGGACGCGGCCACCTAGGCAGCCATCGTTCCAGAGAGATAGAGAAGAGGCGTCGCGGGTAGGCCGCGCAAAAGGTCCAGCAACGTAAATTGATGCCGTGCGGTCTTCACCGGCGGATTGCCGAATGTCCGGGTGGCTGCGGCCTTTCGACGAAGCACTCCGGACGCAACAGCTAGGGGGCAGGACAAGAGCAGCTCAAAATCGAGTGCCAGTACCAACAGACGATAAACATCATGCGGCCCGAAGAAGACGGACGGGAAGTCGCAAGGGTCCGAAGGCTTGGAGCATTTTCTGCTCGGCATCCCAGGAATAAAATGCCGGTGAGGTTGATTGGCTCCCAACTGAGCAGCTCGTCGGCAATGTTGCTGCCGTACTGGGGTATAAGGACGTACTGCAATATCTCCTAAAGGGAGCTTACCCATGACGTGGATCTATCCACCGTCTCCGCAGGCCGCGCCTTGTAGCCACCGCCTCGACGCCTGAGGGCTCTCCCGATCCGAAAGACTTGACTACGGCACGTCCAACGATGGCGATCCCCAAGCCGCCGCCTGTGGTGCGGACGACACAGAAATTATTCTAAAAGGACTTGCGCGGCGATATTGTCAGTATTAAACCAACAATATGTCTTCGAACAACGTTCAGTTCTCTGTAGCCGTTCACATCATGCAGGTGCTGCATGTGCATTCGGAAAAGCGGGTGGTTTCGTCATTCATCACCGAAAGTGTGAACACCGACGCCGGTACGGTGCGGACTGTGCTCTCGAAGCTCGCCAAGGCGGGGCTTGTACTGACAACAAGAGGTCGGGGCGGATCGAGTGCGTTGGCGCGGCGAGCAGACCAAATCAACCTGCTCGACATTTATAACGCTGTCACCTCGCAACCCGTCTTTCTGATCCATGGCCATGCGGTGCAACGCAAATGCACTGTCAGCAGGCATCACAAGCAAACAATGCGCTGTGTCCTGGCCGATTGCCAACGTAGTTTCGAGGCATCGCTGGCCGAGCGGAAGCTTGCCGACATCGTCGATCCAATGCGGCGTGTCGGTTAATTTTTTTGACAGAAAATGTCTAAATTATTCAAACATTAAAGGAAGAAACATAAAGCGATGAAGCTGTTCGAACCGAGGGTGGGTTCCCGTTTACTGTGCCATCGGGTGGCGATCGCACCGCCGGCACGGATGCTCGGGCCCGAAGACGGCCTGATTATCGCAGAGTCGACGATCGCGTCGCTGCGCGACCGCGGCTACCTCCATGTCATCGAGTCGCACGTTTCAGGCGATGCGTCGATCGACCCGGACGTGGCCGGTCGCCGCGGCAAAACTGCGGCGGAGTTTCTTCGGCCTCATCATCGCCGCCGGCGGCTTCACGCCGCAGACGGCCGAGCAGTTCATCGATTCAGGATCGGCCGACCTTGTGCCGTTCGGGCGCGACTTGATCGCCAACCCCGATCTGCGTATGCGGATTCGTGCCGTTCTTCCTTGCGATTCCACGATTGCGAAACCTTCTACGGAGGCGGTGCGCGCGGATACATCGACTGTCCGCTCTACGCACCAATGACGCAGCAGCCGGCCTAACGGCCACCCCGAACCACAGAAGAGGAAAAGACCATGCCACTCGTTCGCGTCACTATGATCAAGGGCAAGTCCCCCGAGTATATCAAGAAGCTATCACGGAGCATCTACGAAACGCTCGTCGAAGCATATCTCATGCCTGAGAACGACATGTTCCAAATCATCGAACAGTTGGAGCTTGGGTCGCTCATCTACGACCGCCGGTTCGGAATTGACGGCGAGCGAAGCGACGATTTCGTCCTCATCAACATCGAGTCCGACGCAAGGCGGCGTGATGAGAAGCAGGCGTTCGTGGCTCGGCTCGTTGAGAAGCTCGCCGCGTCGCCAGGCCTGTCGCCGAACGATGTTTTCGTCCGCCTTTCAGCAAACACCGTAATGGACGACTGGTCGTTCGGAGGCGGCAAGGTCGCCTCCGACATCGAGTATCCGGCGGCATGAGGAGGGGGGGCGGTCAGCTGCGTCACCGGTGAAACCGCCATAGATCAATTCGCGCGTGGCCGCGTCACCAGCGGCGTAGAGTCCCGGCACGCTGGTGGAGCAACTGTCATCGACGATGCGAAGGCCGCCGGTACCACGGACGGTGCCTTCCAGCCGCAACGTGACCGGAAGGCGATCCTTGAACGGGTCGATGCCGGTGCGGTCGAATGGCAGGAAGAGGTTCGGCTGCGACATACGCATATGACGCTGCACGTCATCGGCGACCTTGTCGAGCCGGGCATAACCGCACCCTTGGAGCAGGGCGGACGATAGCCAAACGTCCGCCCTTCGACGCTGCGCCGGGAACCACGCTGCCGTCTTCATAGCTGAAGGTCGCCCAACCGTAGAACAATGTCTTGGTCAACCTTACGCCGTTACTGGCGCCTTCCACCGCATGAAGCGACGCTCCAGCGCCTCCAGAACGGCATTGAACGCTAGCCCTATGACGGTAATCCCGAGGATGCCGAAATACATCTGCGGAATAAGGAAGCTGTACTGGCTGTTGATGATGAGATAGCCGAGGCCGGCCTTGGCGCCTACCATTTCGGACGCCACGAGCACCAGCATCGCCGAGGCGCTGGCCAGACGAATGCCGACAAAGATGGTGGGAAGCGCAGCCGGAAGGATCACCTTGCGGAACAACTGCTGCGGTGTTGCCCCCATGGTGCGCGCCGACTTGATCAAGAGCGGATCGACCTCCTTTACCGCCGCAATGGTGTTGAGCAGAAGCGGCCAGGCGCAGCTATAGACCACCATGGTGATCTTCGAGAGTTCGCCAATCCCGAGCAGCAGGATGAACACCGGCAGCAGCGCAAGCGGCGCGGTATTGCGGCAGATCTCGATGAACTGGTTCAGGAGATTGCCGAGCCGCGCATACCAGCCGACCACCAGGCCAAGCGGTACGATCAGCGCGACCGATATCAGAAACCCGCTCAAGGCGCGTAGCAGACTGGCGGAGACGTCATCGTAAAGTTCGCCGGTTTGCGCAAGCTGCCAACCGGCGGCAATCACTTACGAAAATGGCGGCAGAAACACTCCATCGATCAGCCCTAGCCTCGGAGCGGCCTCCCATACCGACAAGAGCACCACCAGCAACAGTGACCGCTGCCCGAAGGCGCCCAGCGAACGGAGTACTCGGCCAGCGGAATTTAACACCGATGACGGTTGGCGTTCCGCCCGGGCCGGAGACAGTGGCCGTCTCTGCGCAAGTTCAAGAACACTCAGTACCTCAAGGCTAGACATGGGCAACTTCCTCCAAAGAGCGGCTCGCGAGAGCGGCGCCTGTACCGCCAACCAGTTGCTGGGCTTTCAACACCTCCTCGCGCAGCAAAGACCAGACCTCATGCCGCACGGGACCGAATTCAGGCAGCGACCGCACATCCTCCGTTTCGCTGCGAAGCGCTTCCGGAACCTCGACGACCTGCTTGATGCGGCCAGGACGCGACGTCATGACAGCAACCCGCTGGCCGAGCACGACCGCCTCGTCGATCCCATGCGTGATGAAGAGAATTGTCTTGCCGGTCGCTCGCCAGATGCGCAGCAATTCGCCCTGCAGCGTCTCCCGGGTCTGTGCGTCGAGTGCGGCGAACGGCTCGTCCATCAGCAGCACTTCCGGATCGTAAGCGAGACTGCGTGCGATCGCGACGCGCTGCTTCATGCCGCCGGAGAGTTCGTGCGGATAGCGCTCGGCGAAAGCCGAAAGGCCAACCAGTTCGAGATAGTGCAGCGCACGTTCACGCCGCTCCTTCGCTTTGAACCCCGCGATATCGAGTCCGAACTCGACGTTTTGCGCAGCGGTACGCCAGGGAAACAGCGCGTATTGCTGAAACACGATGCCGCGATCCCGCGCGGGCCCCTCGATCGGCCGTCCATCGAGCAGAATGCGGCCGCTGGTCGGCATCGTCAAACCGCCGAGCAGATCGAGCAGTGTCGATTTTCCGCAACCACTCGGGCCGACCAGAGCTAGGAACTCGCCCGGCCGCACATCGAGCGTGATATCCTCCAGCGCGGTGAAGCGGTGCGCCGGCCCGCCTCCCTCGCCGCGAACGACAAACTCCTTGCGGACCTGCTGGAAGCTGATCTTGACTGTCGTCATCGTGCTTCCGCCGTCTTGCCCGGGCGATAGAAGTTGAACTCGTTGGTGTAGACGTCGCGGGCCCTAACCTGCCCGG
>DASVNP010000458.1:0-5118 GCA_036383775.1 Paraburkholderia sp.
GGTCTTGCCGCAGCCGCTCGGTCCGACGATCGAAACGAACTGGCGGTCGGGAACCGATATCGACACCTTGTCGATGATCTTGCGGTCGCCGAAACTGAGTTCGAAATCCTTGATTTCGACGGCGGCACAAGTGCTTTCGGCCGTCGCGGGCGGAAAAATTTTCTTGGGAAAACCGGATGAGGTACGCAGCTCTGGGACGGCAGCCATTGTTTCCACCTCAGTCCAACAGCTTGGCGACGTTCACCGGGGCCTGCAGTTGCCCGGTCTTCAACATGTAGTCCGCGATGGCTTGCGTTGCAGCGCGGTCGGGCACCAGTGAGATGGCGCTGCGCCACCGCTCGAGCGAGTCGCGCGTGATGGCCTCACCTTGTGGCATGTCCAGGCGGAAGTACTTCAGCGTGATGCGCAGCTCTTCGTCCCTGTTGGCGGGGTCCTTGATGAAGCGCTCGGCCTCTGCCATTGCACTGAGGAAGCTGCTGATAACCTTTGGATTCTTTGCAGCGTAGTCCCTGCTCGCGATGTACATCCCGCCGTTTCCTCTCGTGGCAACGATGTCCTTCGGTCCCTGGCCATCTCCGATCGACATCGCGATCGTGCAGGTCTTCAAGACGTTGCAGAAGCCATCCATCGGAGCAAAGGCCATGACCGCGTCAACCTGGCGTGTTTGCAAAGCCTGGTATGCGGTGTTGCCAACGCCGACGGCGACGTACGTCACGTCCGAGGGCTTCAGCCCTTGGTCCTGCAGCATCGTCGTGAACAGAAACTCGCCCGCCGAACCGCGGATGTTCACGCCGATCCTCTTGCCCTTGAGGTCCTGGATGACGGACGGATAGCCGCGCTTGCCGGCTTCCGCCATGTCTGGGCCAGTGATCAGCATGAAGGAATTCTTGGCCCAATGTCCTGCGATCGCCTTCAAGTCCGACCCGCGCGCCGAAGCGGAGATCGCGATTTCAGGCGACGGCGTCGCTATCTCGATGCTTCCTGCAAGCACCCCCTGGATGGCGAGCGGACCTGAATTGATCTTTTGGAGAACGCAGTTGATTCCGTGCTTGGGGCAAAAGCCCTTCTCGACTGCGATTCGCGAGAGGGTCGTCGTCATTCCGTCGATGTCCTGAATGCGAACAGTGGGCATCTGCGCCGCGGCCGCGGTAGCGCCGGCAACGAAGAGAAGGGAAACTGTTGTTCGAAAGAGGCGTCTCATGCTGGTCTCCTAGGGGTTGGTGCACTTCTCGATTGGAGGCTGATGGGAGCTATTCTGGAAAATGGGGTGGTGAAAGTAAAATTGAAATTGTTCGCCGATTCTTTGGGAATACTCATGAATCCCAGTCCGGCACCGCGACAGAACTCCCTACATGCCGCAGCGCCCCGCCTTCTGCGGCGCAGAAGATCGCTCCACCAGTCGTCGTTGCGCCAAGCGTCCCCAACCACCACGCAGGGACAGACAGATGAAAGGCCCCTGATGCGATCGGAGGCAAAGACAAGGCGCTCGCCTCAGCAACACAAGCTCGAGTAGCGGGAGTGTGGATTCGATCGGGGCCTCGCCACAGATGAAACGTATCAAGCGCCTGCTGCGGCTTGTCAACTCTTTCGCCGCGCTTGACACAATTAAAGCGGTGGGTTTAAATAGATCATTCAATGATGGGCGTCGTTCGACGCACACGGAGAAACAAGAATGACTTCAGCCGCAGTTTCCCATCGCGTATCTCTACGGAAGGAGAGCGAATCCTCTTCAATGCTGAGCACGCCATCCGAGATTGCCGCGAGCATGCGTCGTGGCGAGATCGTGATTCTTGTGGACGACGAAGATCGCGAGAACGAGGGCGACCTAGTACAAGCAGCTGAGTTCGTGACACAGGAGAGTGTCAACTTCATGGCGCGGTTCGGTCGCGGCTTGATCTGCCTCACTCTGACTGAGCAGCGCTGCCGACAACTTGACCTGGAACTCGCAGGGCAGCGCAACGCGGACGGTCGGAGCACGAACTTCACGGCGTCCATCGATGCCTTGCACGGGACCACCACGGGTATCTCGGCCGCCGATAGGGCCCGAACGATCCGCGTGGCTATCGACCGGAGGACACAGCCCGAAGACCTGATGCGACCGGGCCACGTGTTTCCCCTGATGGCGCGACCAGGTGGTGTACTCGAGCGCGCAGGCCACACTGAAGCTGGTTGTGACTACGCGGGGCTTGCCGGACTGGCACCCGCAGCGGTCATCTGCGAGATCATGAAGGATGACGGCGAGATGGCACGACTGCCCGACCTCATCAAGTTCGCGAAACTGCATTCCCTGCGGATCGGAACGATCGCGGCCCTCGTTGATCTGAGGCGTCAGTCGCTGCTGGCGTCGGCGTGATGTCAGCCGCCACAAGGAGCCCGGACGTGAAGTGCGTCGCTCGCGCGCGCATGCCAACGGTGCACGGAGATTTCGAGATGCATGTGTTCGTCGATGCCGCGGGCGTGGAACACGCTGCAATGGTGCGAGGGCCGGTTCGCAAGGCCGAGAACGTGCTGGTGCGAATTCACTCCGAGTGCCTGACGGGTGATGTCTTCGGCTCCCGCCGCTGCGACTGTGGCGAGCAACTGCGAAAGTCGCTTGCGCACATTGCACATTCCGACTGCGGCCTCCTCATCTACATGAGGGGTCACGAGGGCCGGGGTATCGGTTTGGTCAACAAGATTCGCGCGTACGAATTGCAGCAGCGCGGCCGCGATACCGTCCAGGCGAACGAAGACCTTGGCCTGCCGGTGGAGGCGCGCGACTACAGCGCCGCTGCCGGAATCATCCACGCGCTGGATATTCGCTCCGTCGCGCTCATCACCAACAACCCAGACAAGTTGCGTTGCCTGACAACGTGGGGCGTCGAGGTCTCTCGTCGGATCGAATTGCAGTCGACGGCCAACTTTCACAACAGCCGCTATCTCACCACAAAGCGCGACAAGCTCAGGCACGAGCTGAACGTCACGTGGCAGGAGAGGCAAGTAGTTTGCGCTAATTGATTCGACTGCATTAGCTGCCATGGCCCCGTGCGACCTTGCGTGCAGCGCTGCTGCGCCGCCTCGTCGCCCGATCATTAACCAACACGGAATCACTCAGATGGATGCTGCTGTCACTTCGAAGATCAATCTTGTCAGCGCCGAAATGGGGGAGAGGGCGAGTGCAATGATCCCTTTTCTGCGGGAAATGGCCAACGCGACAGAAACGATGCGGCGCCCGCCCGAAGAGACACGCCGCCGGCTGAAGACCGAGGGTTTCGCACGCATCTACCAGCCGCGGCGATACGGTGGCGCAGAGGGCCGGTTGGTGGATGGTGTCGATACCCTGCGTGCACTGGGTCGCGGCTGTGGGGCGACTGCGTGGATTACCGTTCAGAACGTGCTGCACAACTTCATGCTCGCAAATTGGCCGGTCCAGGCACAACAAGAGGTTTGGGGCGCAACGCCCGACGCCCTCGTGAGCGGCATCCTTATTCCAGGCTTGGGAAGGGCGACGAAGGTCAGCGGGGGGCATCGACTTTCCGGACGATGGCCGTTCGTCAGCGGCATCGACATCGCCGATTGGGCTATCTTCACAGGCGAATGCCGCGACAGCGACGAAGACAAGGGGCAGGAGCGTCACTTTGTCGTGCGCAAGGACCAGGTGACTGTCCTGGACACCTGGCACGCAATTGGATTGAAAGGTTCTTCCAGCCATGACGTCGTCGTGTCGGACCTCTTTGTGCCGGATCACATGTCCGTCACGATCGACGAGCTCAAAGGGGATGGACGTAGCCCTGGCTCCAAGGTGAACACCGCGCCCTTGTACCGCATACCGGCATACGCGGTGGCGGGCGCGCTCATCGGGAGCGCCCAGCTCGGCGTGGCCGAGGCAGCTGTCGACTACTACATCGATAGCGCCCGCAAGCGCGTGGCCACGATGTCCGGAAAAAGCGTCGCTGCGTTCACCACCCAGCAAGTGAAGGTCGCTGAAGCCAAGGCTGGCGTGCTGGCTGCTCGCGAGCTCCTTTACTCGGTCGCCAACGATGCTGAACGCGTCGTCGAGAATGGCGGTGCCACGACGGTCGAAGACAGGACGCGCTATCGAGCGATGGCTACCTACGCGGGCCGACTTTCGTCGTCCGCCGTGAACCTCGTGCTTGAGGCCGGGGGTGGAGGCGTGGTCTACGAACGAAACCCGATCGCGAGGTGCGTTTCGGACATGACCGTGGCCAATCGACACATCACGCAAAACTGGGATGTGAATGCTTCCACCTATGGTCGCGTGCTACTCGGGCTGCCCTGCGGTGTGGCCGCGTTGGAGGACTGACTCTCGTCGCACTAACGCTCTTGAGCGATCTGACGTCAAGGTGAGAGGCGGGTTGCGTACTCCTGCGCCTGCGCAAGCACCCACTCGCGAAAAACCTGAAATGTCGTTGCGATCTCGTCGCCTTCCGGATGGATCAGGTAGTAGCTCAAGCCGCTCTGGAAGGTCTTGTCGATGAGGACGACCAGCTCGCCGCTTTCCAGCTCCCGTTCAACGAAGAAGCGCGGCAACAGCGCAACGCCGAGGCCATGCGCCGCCGCTTGCGTGGCCATCGAGAACAACTCCATGCGGTCACCCACCATGTCGCCCTCGATCTCCAGGCCTTGTGCCGAGAACCATTCGCGCCACGCGTAGGGCCGGGTGGTCATCTGGATCAACGGCAGCTTTGCCACCGCGCGTGCCGACGGCTGGCTACGATGCGGCCACAAACTCTGCGAACAGACGATCGTCATCTCTTCGTCCATCAACTTGTCGGCGCGCGTGCCTGGCCATCCGCCGGCACTCGCATGGACGGCGGCGTCCATGCCCGTTTGCGAGAACAAGAAGGCCCGTGTGTGCACGTGGAGATTGACTGCAATGGCGGGGTTCTTTAGGCGAAACGCTCCGAGCCTTGGGATCAGCCAGTGCGTGGCGAAGGTGGGGACCACCGCCAGCTCGATCGAACCTCCGGCACCGCCACTGGACATCAAGGCCAGGGTGTCCCGCTCGACCTCGTCGAGACGCGCCCGGATCGCGCGGCTGTAACGCACACCCGCGGCAGTGAGTGCGACGCCGCGCCGTGTGCGGCGGAACATCTTCATCCCGACGAATTCCTCGAG
>DASVNP010000459.1:0-1563 GCA_036383775.1 Paraburkholderia sp.
CGGCGGTGTTTCTGCTCGTGCTGGCGTGCGTGAATCTCGTGATTCTGCGCGATGTGTGGCGCCGCTATCGCCACGTCCAACGCGGCGGCGAACTCGCGGCTGAAACGACGGCGAGCATCGCGCCCGCCGGTCTGCTGTCGCGCGCATTGCGGCCCATGTTCCAGCTCGTGACAAAAAGCTGGCACATGTACCCGGTCGGCGTGCTGTTCGGCCTTGGCTTCGACACCGCGACCGAGATCGGCCTGCTGGCAATTGCCGCGTCCGAAGCCGGCAAAGGTCTGCCGCTGTATTCGATCCTCGTATTCCCGGCGCTCTTCACCGCAGGCATGACGCTGGTCGATTCAACCGACAACGTGCTGATGGTCCACGCCTACGGCTGGGCCATGGACGATCCGAAGCGCAAGCTCTACTACAACGCGAGCATCACGTTCGTTTCGGCGGTGGTGGCGATCGTCATTGGCGGCGTTGAAGCGCTGGGACTGCTGTCGGACAAACTCGGTCTGAGCGGCGGAGTTTGGGATGCAGTGGGGAGTCTCAACGAGCACTTCGGCGCCCTGGGTTACGGCATCGTCGCAACCTTCATGGCGTGCTGGATCGGCTCGGTGCTGTTCCATCGCTGGCGCCGCGCCGACACGGTTGCGCGGTAAATCCAGTTTGCCTACGCGGAGGATCGGTAAGGTTTCCACAGCGGCGACGGCGCAACGGCAATTTCCGCGCTGCGGCATCCTGGGCTTCGCACAGGCCGGGCGAGACAGCCCGCCGAGCGTTGTCGTGACGACACACGCCGGCCCTTTTATACGTCAAACGGCGCCCGGACCGCGCCGCAGGCGCGCCGAACCGGTGGCCAATCGCTTACACTGAAACCGCTTTTCAGCACTGCAGCGCACTGCAGCTTTTCGTCATTGCAATAAGTCGCCTTGTCGCGCGCATCCGGCGCGGCCCTTCAGAACCGACAGCAGAACGGACTGGACACTCCATCGATGAAGACTCCCGCGGACCGATTTCCCGAACTCGAGCTGGCCTTAGCCCGCCGCACCGCCGACGCCTACGGCAACCACGCCATCGACGAATTCGTCGCCGGCCGCATCACGCGCCGCGATCTGCTGCGCTATGCCAGCGTGATCGGTTTGTCGCTGGTTGGCGGCGGCGTGCTGAACGCACCGCAGGCCCGTGCGCAAGGCGCAGCGAGTCCGTCTAACCAGACAATCCGCGTGGCCCATCTGACGCCGGCCGGCGCGGTCGATCCGCTCACCGTAAACGATGCCGCGAGTCTCGCGCTGCTGAACCAGACCGGCGAATTCCTGATCGACGACGACGGCGAAAAGCTCATGCTGAAGCCGGCACTGGCCTTGTCGTGGAAACCGAACGACAAGGGCGACGTGTGGACTTTCACGCTGCGCCCGAACGTCAAATTCCACGACGGCCAGGCGTTCACCGCCAAAGACGTGGTCGCCACGTTCAATCGCCTCGCCGATCCCGCAAGCGGTTCAGCGGCGCTCTCGGTGCTCAAGGGTGTCCTGTCGAAAGGCGGTGCGAAGGCGGTCGACGAGCACACGGTCGCCT
>DASVNP010000460.1:0-8902 GCA_036383775.1 Paraburkholderia sp.
CGCAATGTTGCCGGTATTGCGGATCAGCTCCGGATCGCGCGCCGCGTGCAGCAGCACCCAGTACTGCACGGTGAATTCGATATCCACCATCCCGCCACGGTCGTGCTTCAGGTCGAACAGCGCGGTATGGTTCGGATGCCCGGCCTCGACGCGCTCGCGCATCTCGACGATCTCCTTCGCGAGCGGCGCCGCTTCGCGCGGCGTGGTCAGCACCTGTTCGCGGATCGCTTCGAACTTCGCGCCGATCTCGGCGTCGCCCGCGCAGTAACGCGCACGGGTCAGCGCCTGGTGCTCCCAGACCCATGCCGTGTTGGCCGCGTCGCCCTCGCGCAGCTGATAGCGGCGAAACGCGTCCAGATCGGTAACCAGCAAGCCCGACTCGCCGTTCGGCCGCAAGCGCAAGTCGACGTCGAACAGGGTGCCGGCGCCGGTCGCGGTGGTCAGCCACGTAATCAGGCGGCGGGTGTAGGTGGAATAGACATCGGCGGCGGCATCGTCCGGATCGTCGTAGAGGAAGATCACGTCGAGGTCGGACGCGTAGCCGAGCTCCTTGCCGCCCAACTTGCCATACGCGATCACGGCGAAACGCGGCGCGTCGCGGTGGCGTTTGGGCAATTGCTTCCAGACCGCCTCGAGGGTCACGTCGAGCACCGCGTCGGCGAGTTCGGACAGCCGGTCGCTGACATGTTCGACACTCAGCCTGCCGGCCAGGTCGATGAGCAGAATGCGGAACACCTCGGCCTGGTGCGCGTGGCGCAGCAAATCCATCTGCTGTTCGACACCGTCAGCGGCGGCCAGCCGCAGACGCAGCGTCCGTTTGAATTCCAGCCAGTCGAACGGACTGTTGAGCGCTTCATCGTCCAGCAGTTCATCAAGCAATTGCGGGTGGCGGATCAGATAGCCGGCCGCCCAGCGCGACCCGCCCAGCACCGACAGCACACGATGCAGCGCCTGCGGATATTCGGTCAGCAGCGCGAGATACGCGCCACGCCGGCTTACCGCTTCGAGCAGGTCGAAGAAGCGCGCCACCGTGTCGCCGCGCCGCTCGGCCGGCTCCAGCGTGCGGGCTGCTTCGAGCGCCCGCTGCGCGACGATGTCAAAGCGCTGCCGGCTGCGCTCCGCCAACCCCGTGTAACGCGACGACTGCCACACCGCGCGCAGGCGCGCGAGCAGTTCACCCGGTTCCGCCACACCGAGCTCTATCAGCCGTGCCTGCAGGGCTTCCTCAGCGCTGTCGTCGGCGAGCGCGCTGCTCCAGACCCACGCCGCCGCGCCGTCTTCGGGCGCGCCGCAGCCGTCGCGGCCGCTCACCTTGTCGGCGAAAATCTGGTCGAACTGCTGTTCGACCAGCTCGCGATGCGCATCGAGCTTCGCCATTAACGTCGCGTAGTCGTCGCAACCCATCGCGCGGGCAAGCGCCGAGCGTTCGTCGGGATCGACCGGCATGGCATGGGTTTGCGCGTCGTTGCGGTATTGCAGACGATGCTCGAGCTCGCGCAAGAAACGGTACGCCTGCGAGAGCTTCACGCAGACCGCGGTATCAATCAGGCCGTGCGCCGCCGCATGCCGCAACACGGCCAGCGTCGGCCGCACGCGGAATCCGGCGTCCTGGCCGCCGCGGATCAGCTGGAATACCTGCGCACTGAATTCGATTTCGCGGATACCGCCTCGTCCAAGCTTGATGTCGTCCGCCTTGTCGGGCCGCATCGACGCGCGGCGCTGCGCCTCCTGGCGAATCTGCAGATGCAGCGCCCGAATCGCGCTGATCACGCCGAAGTCGAGATAGCGGCGATAGACGAACGGCGTGACGATCGCGTCGAGCTGCTTCTGCAGACGCTGGGCGGCGTCGCTCGTCCCTTCGGACACGAGCCGGCCCTTGATCCACGCATAGCGCTCCCACTCACGGCCTTGCACGTAGAAATATTCCTCGAGCATACCGAGGCTGCACACGAGCGGCCCCGAGTCGCCGTTCGGCCGCAAACGCATGTCCACCCGGAACACGTAGCCGTCGGCGGTGACTTCGGCCAGTGCGCCGATGAGACGCTTGCCAAGGCGCGTAAAGAAGTCCTGCGTGGCGATCGGCGAACGCTGGCCGCCCGCGGTCTCGCCGTCCTCTTCATAGACGAAGATCAGGTCGATATCCGACGACACGTTCAGCTCGCGCCCTCCCAGCTTGCCCATTCCCACCACGCCGAGCGCGAGCCGCTCGCCCTGCGGTCCGCGCGGCTCGCCGTACAGCGTTTCGAGATCAGCGGACAAGACAGCGAGCGCACGCTGGATCGTCGTCTCCGCCAGATCGGTCATCGCTCCCGTGACCTCGGCGACGTCCGCCTTGCCCGCCAGATCGCGCTCCATCACCGCGCAAAATACCTCCGTGCGTAGTTGGCGCAAGGCCCGTTTGAGCGCATCCTCGTTCAATGGCGCGGCAGCCGCGCCGGCCGCCTCGGCGCACAATGCGTCAAAGCGCGCGTCGATGCGCTCGCGGGTCAACGGCGCGGACGCGAGCGCGGCTACGTGTGCCACGAGTTGTGGACGGGCCGCCACGGCACGCGCCGCATAGTGCGAATAGCTGGAACTCTGGAGAGTGGCTTCAGTCATCAAGGGTCTGGCTCGCTTGTAGCTTGGGTCAGCGTGGTTCAGTACGTTGCAGCACAGGGGCCGGTGGTCTCGCGCAGGCCGCGAGGCGGCATGTGGACAGGGTTTGCAGGAGGTCCGCCGACGCTTTCCCGTGTGTTACATTTCGTCGTTAATTCGCAAAACTACCATACCCGCCACCCGCCGCAGCATGTCCGAGCGAAACGAATCCGTCGAACCGCGCAATACCGGGCAGGTCCGGCCTGCGGAAGGAATCGGCCACATCGTGCTGCATCGGACCTCGCACGTGGTCCTCGCGATCGCGCTCGTCCTTTACTTCATTGCGGCGGCCCTGTTTCTCACCCTGCGCTACGTGGTCCTGCCGCGCGTCGACGAGTTCCGTCCGCGTATCGAGGCCACTGTCTCGGAGAAGCTGCACACGCAGTTCACCATCGGCAAGATCGCCCCGCATTGGAGCGGCTTCCAGCCGGGTGTCGACGTCACCAATCTGGTCATTCGCGATCACGAAGGCAAGCCCGCGCTGACGATTCCGCACGCCACCGCCACGCTTTCGTGGAAGTCGCTCTGGCAGTTTCATCCGGCGCTCTCCAGCCTGATCGTCGAGCAGCCGGACGTGCTGGTGTCGCGCAGCAGCGACGGCGTGCTCTCGGTGGCGGGCGTGCCGGTGCCGACCCGTCACAGCGGCAACGACACGCTGTCCACCTGGCTATTGCGCCAGCAGGCCATCGTGCTGCGCGGCGGCGTGCTGCGCTGGCGCGACGCGCAGCATGACGCGCCTGAACTGGCGTTGCGCGATATCCGGATCGCCATTCTCAACGACGGCTACGATCACCGGCTGGCGCTGCAGGCTCCCGCCGACGGCCAGGTCCTGCACGGCCCCATCGACTTCCGCACGCATTTCACGCACGCGCGGCTTTCCGCGATCGGCAAACCGGTCAACTGGACCGGCCAGGTGTACGTTTCGACCGGCCCGGTCGATCTGCCGACACTCGCACGCTACGTCAATTTCCCAATCGAGACGTTCGCCGGGCGCATCGACAACGCGATCTGGGTCGACTTCACCGACGGCCGCATGAAGTCCGCGGGCGGGCAACTGGCCGGCACGGACGTCGCCCTGCGCGTGCGGCCAACGCAGCCCAAGCTGATCGTGCCCGTTGCCCATTTCTCGTGGCGCCTCGAGGCCGACGAGGGCGGCGAGTACAACCTGCAGCTGCACGACATGCGCGCCGAACTCGGCCAGCCGCCGCTCGACGACGGCACGCCGCTCACCCGCACGCTCGCGTTCACGACGCTGAACGGCCGCTACCGGACAGCCTCGCAGCAGCACGGGCAACTCCTCAGCGTGAGCGGCGATCGCGTGGATCTGGGCATCCTCGCGGAATTCAGCCGGGCGCTGCCGCTGCCGCGGCGCCTGCTGAACGAACTCGTGCGCTTCAATCCACGCGGTCTGGTGGCCAACTATGTGATCGAATTCGAGCGCGGCAAGCCGGAGTCCGGCGAGGCCGGCAGCGACCATCGTCCAAGCGGCGCCGAGCCGATCGAGCGCTATCGCTTCAAGGGGGATCTGCAAGGCATCAGCGTCGCGGCGCAGGAACCGCCGCCGGGCCTGACCGCACGCAATCACCCGCGCGCCGGCATACCCGGCATCGAGAACCTGTGGGGCAGCATCGATGCCGACGAAAACCACGGCACCGCGCTGCTCGACACGTCCAATGTCGCGATTACGCTGCCGGGCGTGTTCGACGACCCGCGCCTGCTGCTCGACCGCCTGCACGGCCGTGCCGACTGGACCATTGCGCAGAAGGCGCCGGGCGAGAACCACCGGCCCTTCACCATCAAGCTGGCCGATTTCAGCGTTTCGAACGCGGACGTGGATGCCACCGCCACCGCCGACTACAGCAATCCCGGCCACGGACGCGGCTCGCTCGACCTGCGAGCCGACTTTCAGCGCGCCCAGGTCACGCGCATCGTCCGCTATCTGCCGACCAGCATCAGCGAAAAGCTGCGCATCTACCTGGGCCATGGGCTGCAGGCCGGCATGTCGCGCGGCGCGAGCATCGAGATACACGGCGATCTGACCAAATTCCCCTACTCCCGCGATCCGGACGCCGGGCTGTTCCATATCGTCGCGCCGTTCAAGGGCGGCAAGTTCGATCCGACGCCCTTCCCGCCACGCAAGATGAAGAACGGCACGCCGAACGTGTGGCCGGCGCTCGACGGCATCGACGGCGTGTTCGAGCTCAAGCAGAACTTGCTGCGCTTCGACGTCGACCGGGCGCACTACAAGCAGATCGCGCTAACCGGCGTCAGCGGCAGGATCGACGATCTCGGCACCAAGGCGTCGAGCCTCGTCATCAAGGGGGATGGTCATGGGCCGCTCGCCGACATGCTTGACTATGTCGATGCGAGTTCGCTCGGCATCATGGCCAAACACGAAACCGAGAAAGTGCACGCCGAAGGGCCGGCGTCGCTCGCGCTCCAGCTGACAGTGCCGCGCACACCCAAACCGCATATCGCCGTGGAAGGTGCGGTCGGCTTCCAGAACAACCGCTTGAGCGTGCCGAACGTGCCGCCTCTATCGCAGCTGAAGGGCAAGGTGCACTTTACCGAGCACACGGCGCAGGTGGACCGTCTCTCCGCGCAGTTCCTCGGCGGCGACATGCACGCGAACGGCGGCCTGAAGCAGGACGGCACTTACGCGCTCGACCTTGGCGGCCATATCGCCGTCGACTCGGCGCGCGGCCTCGATCTGCATGGCACTGCCGCGCAGGTGCTCACGCACATGAGCGGCAGCGCGCCCTACGCGTTCAACGTGCGCGGCGCGAAGGGCCGGCTGCCGGAGGTGACGGCGAACTCCGATCTGACCGGGCTCGCTCTCGACTTCCCGGCGCCGTTCAACAAGCCGGTCGGCACGGCCATGCCGCTGCGCTTCGCGGTCAGCCCATCCGCCGCGCCGGGCGACGCCGGTCTGGAGCGCGCCGATCTCACCCTCGGGCCGATTGCCGCCACTTATCTGCTTCGCTATCAGCCGAAAACACCGCCGACGGTCGTGCGCGGCGCGATCGGCGTCAACAAGCCCGCCGATCTGCCGTCCGACGGCGTGATCGCGGCCGTCGACATGGAAACGTTCGATGCGGACGCGTGGCGCGCGCTGATCACGCAGATGCGCAGCAAGGAGGCGCCCGTCTCGGCCTCCTCCGCTGCAGCGGCCACACCAGCGTCCACACCGGCCACGCCGAACCCGACCGTCGCGCAATTCCTGCCGAGCCGCTTTGCGCTGCACATCGGTACGCTGACGCTGCTCAAGCGCCACTGGGACAGCGTGATCGTCGGCGCGTCGCATACGGACAACACGTGGCAGGCGAACATCGCGTCGAACCAGGTTTCCGGCCACGTGTCGTGGCTGCCGGGCGCGACCAAAGGATCGCCCGGCACGCTGCAGGCGCGCCTTGCCCGCCTGGTGATTCCGTCGGCCACCGACAAGGACCTGCTCGGCCAGGCGATGTCGGCGCCCGCGCAGAACATGCCGTCGATCGATCTGGTGGTGAACGAATTGATCTTTCGCGACCGCAATATCGGCCGTCTCGAAGTCGACGCGCACAACTTCGACGAAGACGGCGTACCGGTCTGGCAACTCGACAAGCTCGACATCACCAACGCCGCCGCCTCGCTGATCGCCACCGCCAACTGGCGCACCTCGTCGCGCCTCGGCAACAGCGCCGACGAAGACACGCCGCGCCGCACCGTGTTCGATTTCAAGCTCGATATCAAGGACGCCGGCGCATTGCTGGAGCGATTCGGCCAGCCGCGCACGCTCAAGGCGGGCAGCGGCACGCTGTCGGGCAAAGTGGTGTGGCTCGGCGGCCCGACCAGGATCGACTACCCGACCTTCAACGGCAACCTGGCCGTCGATCTGCGCCACGGCCAGATCCTCAAGGTCGATCCGGGTGTGGCGAAGCTGCTGGGCGTGCTCAGTCTGCAAAGCCTCGCGCGTTTCGCCACCATGAACTTCCACGACGTGATCGGCGAGGGCCTGCCATTCGAAAGCGTCACCGGTACCGCGCAGATTCACAACGGCATCGGCCGCACCGAGAACTTCGAAATGGTGACCGCGCCGGCGCGCGCCGAGATGAAGGGTTCGGTCGACCTCGCCCAGGAGACCCAGAATCTGCACGTCAAGGTCGTGCCCACGATCAGTGCCGGAGCCGGCGTGATCGCCGCGACGGTCATCAATCCGCTGCTTGGTTTGGGCGCGCTGGTGGCCGACGTAGTGTTCTCCCAATCGGTCTCGCATGCGTTCGCGCGTGAGTACGCGATCACTGGCTCGTGGTCGAAACCGCACGTCGAGCGGGTGAAAGGCGATCGCGGTAAGATGGACGCTCCGGCTTCGACCGTCGAAGCGAACTGAGCCCGGATTCGACCGTTTGCCCGGTCGGGCGGGCGCCGTGCCGCACCGGCGGGCGCAGCCAGCCCTGAACGACGTATGCGGCGCCCGCAATTCGCGCCGCCGCCCTGCCGGGAGTTTCTCGAAACGCTCATGAGCGAAACACACGTCTCTTCAACCGAATCCAGCCAATCCCTGGACAGCACATTCCGCGTCGCTGCGCTGCAGATGGTGAGCACGCCGGAGCGCGAGCGCAATCTGGCCGAAGCCGGGCGCCTGATCGCCGAAGCCGCCGCCGGCGGCGCCCAACTGGTTCTCCTGCCCGAATACTTCTGCTTCATGGGCTACAAGGACACGGACAAGCTTGCCGTGCGCGAAGCCTACCGGGACGGCCCGATCCAGCGCTTTCTCGCCGACGCCGCGCGCCGCCACCAGGTCTGGGTGATCGGCGGCACGCTGCCGTTAATGTCGCCAGAGGCGTCACGCGTGCTGAACACCACGCTGGTGTTCGACCCGCAGGGCAACGAGACGGCCCGCTACGACAAGATCCATCTGTTCAACTTCGAAAAAGGCGAAGAATCGTTCGACGAGGCGCGCACCATCTGCCCCGGCGGCGAAGTTCGCACCTTCGAGGCGCCGTTCGGCCGCGTCGGCCTGTCGGTCTGCTACGATCTGCGCTTTCCGGAGCTGTACCGGCGCATGGGCGATTGCGCGCTGATCGTGGTGCCGTCGGCGTTCACCTACACCACCGGCCGCGCGCACTGGGAAATGCTGCTGCGTGCCCGGGCGGTCGAAAATCAGTGTTACGTGCTGGCCGCGGCGCAAGGCGGCAAGCATGAAAATGGCCGCCGCACATGGGGCCACAGCATGCTGATCGACCCTTGGGGCGAGATCGTCGCGGTGCGTGACGAAGGCGCCGGTGTGGTTGCCGGCAATCTCGAGCGTGCGCGCATCGACGAAGTGCGGCAGAGTCTGCCGGCCTGGCGTCATCGCGTGCTCAGTTGATTCCTCAGTTGACTCCTCAGTTGCCTCACTTGATAAACCTGTCTGCGTGACATTGAAACTGCGGCGCCCTCCACCCATATGCCGATGGTGGCGCCAACCGAATCCTTCGTATCGAGCAGAACATACTTCGCATGAATATCATCGAACCCAGTATCCGTAATCTCGCCGCCGCCAAGGACATTCTCCTGACGCCCTACGGTCTCGACGAATCCCTGCTCACCCGCACGCTCGCCGAAATCTTCACGCACCGCATCGACTATGCGGACCTGTACTTCCAGGCCACGCGCAGCGAAGCGTGGAGTCTCGAAGAAGGCATCGTCAAATCGGGCAGCTTCAGCATCGACCAGGGCGTCGGTGTACGCGCCGTATCGGGCGACCGCACGGCGTTCGCCTATTCGGACGACCTGTCGCCCGAAGCGATTCGCCAGGCGGCCATCGCCACGCGCGCGATCGCCAAGGCAGGCGGCGGCAAGCAGAAGATCAAGGTGGCCTCGTCGCTGACCGGCATCGCCGGGCGCGATCTGTACTTGCCGTCCGATCCGCTGCATTCGCTCGACGCCACCGCCAAGGTCAAGCTGCTCGAGCGCATCGAACAGATGGCGCGCGGCCGCGATCCGCGCATCCAGCAGGTCATGGCCGGCCTTGCGGGCGAATACGACGTGGTGCTGGTCGCACGCAGCGACGGCGGCTTCGCGGCCGACATCCGGCCGCTCGTGCGCGTGTCGGTCACGGTGATCGCCGAACACAACGGCCGCCGCGAAATCGGCAGCGGCGGCGGCGGCGGCCGTTTCGACTACAGCTACTTCACCGACGACGTGCTGTCCGGCTACGTAGACGACGCCGTGCACGCGGCGCTGGTGAATCTCGAAGCCCGCCCGGCGCCCGCCGGCGCGATGACCGTCGTGCTCGGACCGGGCT
>DASVNP010000461.1:0-46954 GCA_036383775.1 Paraburkholderia sp.
GGCCGCCCCCGCCAACCCGGCACGGCGTTTGCGCATTCGACACTTTCTTTCAACACATGGAGGGTCATGATGAGGATCGAATTCACCGGACGCCGCGAAGTCGTGGCAGCGGCGCGCGTCGCCTTCGAAGCCAACGTCGACGGAGCCGACGTCTGGTGCAGCGTCTCGCTGGACGCACTGAACGACCATTTTGGCAACGAGGGCACGTCGGCCCATCAGCTTGTCGGGACCTTCGAGGCGAATCGCGCGCGGATTGAAAACGCCACCCGGCGCGTTCTCGAAAGAAACGGCGGACGGTCCGTGGAGCTCGAGACGGACGATTTCAACTGAGGCCTGGCCGGCCTGGTTCCTGATTCTTCCGGCGGGGTCCGGCGCGTGAGCCGAACCCGCCAGGCAGTCCCCCTGCGGTTTTTCCCCAGCCACGCGCCGTTCGTCGCGTCGTGGCTTCCTGTTGTTCACACGCCACCCGGCGTGCCTCGTCCGTCCCTTCGCACGGCGCTGTGCCGGTCAAAACTACCTGCGCAAGCCCGGCAACGCTGGATTGTGGCATTTTGATGACGGATTCTTGCCGCCCGCGCAAAGGACTGCTCGACGCGCGGGCATGAGTTTTTGAGGTGTGCGTTTTTATACTCCCGTCGCTATTCGAAACAACATTTCAGCCACGCAGGAGTATTAACGTGAAAAAGATTTCCGCCGTGGTCGCGGCGTTCGCAGGACTGGCCGCCACCGCCGCGCATGCCCAAAGTTCAGTTACGCTGTACGGCCTTATCGACGCCGGCGTGATGTACACCAACAATGTAAAGAAGGGCACCACCGAGGGCGCGCTCGTTCAGGCGACAAGCGGCAACATCAACGGCAGCCGCTTCGGCTTGCGCGGCGCCGAGGATCTCGGCGGCGGCCTGCAGGCAATCTTCGTGCTGGAGAACGGCTACAACGTGCAGAACGGCAAGCTCGGCCAGAACAGCCGGCTGTTCGGCCGTCAGGCATACGTGGGCCTCACGAGCAAGGAGTACGGCACATTCACGCTCGGCCGCCAGTACGATTCGCTGGTCGACTTCGTCGCGCCGCTTTCGGGCACGGCCGGCACGTTCGGCGACACTGGCTTCGCCCATCCGTTCGACAACGACAACCTGAATCACTCGGTGCGGATGAGCAACGCGGTGAAGTACACCAGCGCCAATTATGCCGGCGTGAAGTTCGGCGGCATGTACGCGTTCTCGAACAACACGGATTTCGCGCTCAATCGCGCCTACAGCGCGGGCGTGAGCTATACCAATGGTCCGTTCAAGGCGGCCGCGGGTTATTTGCAGATCAACGGTTCGAATTCCACGACGAACACCGCGGGCGCGGTTGATCTCGGTGAGTCGACGGCGAACGGCACGGGCGGTTTCCAGCTCGGCGCCGATGTGCAGCGCACCGCGGGTGCGGGCCTGAGCTATGCGTTCGGCCCCGTGACGGCCGGATTCGTCTACACGCACAGCCAGTTCCAGGACACGGCGTCGTTCGGCGCCACGCATGGCTCGATGCACTTCGACAACTATGAAGTGAACGGCAAGTACGCGGTGACCCCGGCGCTGAGCCTCGGTGCGTCTTACGTGTACACGGACGCGCACGTGAGCGGCACGACCACGTTCGGTTCCGATCCGAAGTGGAATCAGATCAACCTTCAGGCCGTGTATGCGCTGTCGTTGCGCACGGACGTGTACGCCGAAGCGATGTATCAGCACGTGACCGGCAAGGGCTACACCGCGTTTATCAACACGGCGGGCGGCGCGTCGTCGACGGGCAATCAGGTGGTCGGCACCGTGGGAATCCGCACGCGCTTCTGAGCGTGCTTCAGAGCATGCTTGCCCGCCCCGTTGGAAAGGACTCTTCCGCCGCGGCGTATATATCCACATCGGCGGCATCGGTAAAGTAGTCATGCCCGCACCGATTCCGGTGTGCGAGCGAGAGAGTTGGCCCCGGCTGGAAACAGCCGGGGTTTTTTTCGTCTCGACCGATAGCGTATGGTGTCGTAACCATCACGCACCTCGTCGCCGTTCCGAGTTCGGAGAGACATGGCCGTCGACGGTGCGGCTGCGGTATAGTCCCGCCAACTGATCGCGTGCAGGCCTTGACCCATGGGTTCGCGGGCACTGCCAATGCGTTCTTCAACTATCCGGAGGACACCGTGCAGGAAATCATCGAAGGTATCATCCGCTTTCAACGTGACGTCTTCCCGCAGCAAAGCGCCTTGTTCAAGCGTTTGTCGACCTCGCAAAGTCCCAGCACGTTGTTCGTGACCTGCTCGGACAGCCGCGTCGTGCCGGAGTTGCTGACGCAGACCGAACCGGGTGCGTTGTTCGTGATCCGCAATGCGGGCAATATCGTGCCGTCCTACGGTCCGGAGCCGGGCGGGGTGTCGGCCACGGTCGAGTACGCGGTCGCCGTATTGGGTGTGCGGGACATCGTGATTTGCGGTCACTCGAATTGCGGCGCGATGACGGCGATCTCCACCTGCATGAACCTGGACCATCTGCCGGCGGTGGCAGGGTGGCTGCGTCACGCGGATGCCGCCAAGGCCATCAACGCGTCGCGGACCTATCATTCGCCGGCCGAGTGTCTCGAAGCGCTGGTGAAGGACAACGTGATCGCGCAACTCGCGAATCTTCGCACGCATCCCTCGGTGGCCGTCGGGCTCGCGAACAAGAACCTGAACCTGCACGGCTGGATCTTCGACATCGAAAGCGGTGTGATGCTCGCGCTCGACGGACGCACCGGCAATTTCGTGCCCTTGCTCGAAAACCCGGAAGTATTTGCCGTGTAACGCGGCGCGCGGCCGCCTATACTGCCAGAACGTCCGGCGGCGCGCGCCGTGAGCCGTGGCGCGCTGCAACGCGAATCGAACCGGCTTGTGAGGTGGACATGAATATCCTCGTGGTATTGACGTCGCACGATCAGCTTGGCAATACCGGCAGGAAAACCGGCTTCTGGCTCGAAGAGTTTGCCGCGCCATATTACGTGTTCAGGGATGCCGGCGTTCAGACGACGCTTGCGTCACCCATGGGCGGCCAGCCGCCGCTCGACCCCAAGAGCGACGAGCCCGATGCGCAGACGGAAGCCACCCTGCGGTTCAGAAGCGATGCGCAGGCGCAAGCCGCGCTCGCCAACACCGTGAAACTCGCGAGTGTCTTAGCGGCGGACCATGACGCGGTGTTTTATCCCGGCGGTCACGGACCGCTCTGGGATCTCGCCGAAGACACCCATTCGATTGATCTGATCGAGGCTTTCCATGCCGCGGGCAAACCCGTCGGCGCGGTATGTCACGCGCCCGCGGTGTTCCGTCATACGAAAGCGCCCGATGGCGCGCCGCTCGTGCGCGACAAGCCGGTCACAGGCTTTGCCAATACGGAGGAGGCGGCCGTCGGCCTTACCGCGGTCGTGCCTTTCCTCGTCGAAGACATGTTGAAGAAGAACGGCGGGCGGTATTCGAAGGGGCCGGATTGGCAGTCGCATGTGGTGGTCTCGGGGACGCTGATCACGGGGCAGAATCCGGCTTCCTCGGAGGCGGCAGCGAGGGCGCTGCTGGCAAAACTCGGCGTGGCGTGACACAACCACGGCGCGGTGAACCGGACCGGCGGACCGCGGGTTCGCCGTGCAGCGCGCAGCACGTCCCATTCAGGCGGATTCAGGGGGTTCAACTCCATCAGGAGACGAGCCATGTGTGAGCATCATCTGTCTTCCCCCACGCGGCGCAATTTGCTGCTGGCCGGCGCTTCGTCGATCGCGGTGGCGGCATGGCCGCAACGCGAAGCACTTGCCGCCGCGCCTCCCGGTGCCAACGCGCCAAACTCGATTCCGCCGGACGAAGCGCTCGGCCGGCTGATGCAGGGCAACGCCCGCTATGCCGCGAATACTCCTTCAAACCGGGACTATTCCACCGGCCGCGCTGAGCGTGCCACGGCTCAATATCCGATTGCGGCAATCGTCGGTTGTGCGGATTCGCGTGTGGCGCCGGAGCTGGCCTTCGATCAGGGGCCGGGCGACCTGTTCGTGGTGCGCGTGGCCGGCAACTTCGTCAATGACGACATTCTCGCGAGCCTCGAGTATGGCGTCGAGTTCCTGGGCGTGCCGCTCATCATGGTGCTCGGCCATACGCAGTGCGGCGCGGTAACCGCCGCAGTCAAGGTGGTGAAGGAGGGCACCGTTTTGCCGGGCCATCTTCCCGACCTGGTGCGGGTGCTCAGGCCGGCCGTGCAGATTGCTCGCGCGAATCATGGCGCCGATCTGGTCGAGCAAGCCACGATCGAAAACGTCAAGCTCAACACCAATCGCCTGATGGTGGCCAAGCCGCTCATCGGACAATACGTGAAAAGCGGCAGGATCAAGGTGGTGGGTGGCGTGTACGACCTGGAGACCGGCAAGGTCGGATTGATCTGAAGGGGCGCTTCCTCCGGGCACGACGCGCGCACGAGGCGAGACGATTGGCGCGATGTCGCTGCTCGGCATGGCGCTGATCGTCGGCAGTTCAATCGTCGTGGCGGTGCGCGGCAAGCAGGAGGAGGGGCCGCTGGTTTAACGCTGGTGCGGCCCAAGGTGCTTACTTCAGGTGCCTACTTCATCCGCTGCCACACGACTTTGGATGCCCCGTATCCGAAGCTTCCGGGCGTGACATAGGTTAGCCGGTCGCCATCGAGCGTAAATGGGCGCCGTTGAACATCGCCGTCCCAGTTTGGAAACGTGCTGTTTTCAATGTGGAAAACGATGACATGTGCGGCCGGATCGACAGTGTAAGTGCCGAAATGTGCGAAGTTGCCTTGGGCAATGCGCTGGTTCTCTTCGGCGGTGCCCGATAGCCGATTGTCCGATGCAAACTTCGGCAAATCCGCACGAAGCCCGACCAGAACGTAGCGGCCGTCGCTGCCAAAGATGAGTTGGCCGCGCGGATGAGGACCAAGCACCTCGACTTCGCTACCGCTTCTGGAGACGGTCAACGAGACCAGAGACCACGAACCTGCCACATCGGACGCCGACTGGGTAAAAGCATTTGGTGCGGCGAGGCATAGTGCAAGCGCTGCCAGCGCGGTGACGGGCAGGGCTCGGAGCATGGGCTTCATGGTTTCCTCCAACACACGTGAGACACGACGGTGCCAAGGGAAAACACCTCGGCGTGCCTTCCTTCAGGAGCCGTTGCCAAATCCGTTTCTCTCGAACACGACGGGAGGCATTGCCGCTTCGTTGACATGCAGACGGAATATGTCCGGACGCGAGTAGTGACCCGCTACGTCGAAGTCATACTTCGACCGGGCAAGGTCGTTAAGGTCGAGGTCTGCGACGAGCAGTGCATCCTGGTCAAAGATCGGTCCGGCAATGAGTTCGCCAAGCGGGCCGACGATGCAGCTTCCACCACTCATCAGCACCGTGGACGGATCGTTGCCCTGAATTGCGGCATAGTCGGATGGGCAATCCGATCGACGCAGATGCTGGCAGGCCGATAACACAAAGCAACGGCCCTCCAGGGCGACATGCTGCATGGAGGAAGCCCATGTCGGCCGACTGTCGGCGGTGGGAGCGCAGTAAATCTGGACGCCTTTGGCGTACATCGCCATACGCATCAATGGCATGTAGTTCTCCCAGCAAATGACTGCGCCGAGCCTGCCGAATGGCGTGTCGAAAACGGGGAGCGTCGAACCATCGCCATAGCCCCAGATCAGCCTCTCGCCGGCTGTTGGCATCAGCTTGCGATGCTTGCCGAGCATCGTCCCGTCAGGACCATAAAACAGCGCTGTGCAATACAAAGTGCCGTGGTCCCGTTCGATTACGCCGATGACGATGTATTGTTTGTGGTCGGCGGCAACCTCGCCCAACCGTCGAGTGCCGGGACCAGGCACTTCGACCGCGCTGTCGTAGTAACGGCGATAATCGTCGCGCCCGGCTGTGGTCCTTCCACCAATTGTCGAGCCGAAATCGAGCCCCTTTGGATAGGCCGAGACGAATGCTTCGGGAAATACGATAAGTTGAGTGTCCTGTCGCGCGGCGTCAGCGGTAAACATCGCGACTTTATCGATAGTTCTGTCCGCATTGAAGACGACGGATCCCGATTGCGCAACCGCAGCACGTAATTTCTGTTGCATCAGAGTTCTCCACCAGGCGCAGGACTTGCAATAGAAAAACGCTTCGGGTTGCTCGCAGATAACGTGCACCCACGTACCTCGGATTCCGGTCGCACTCATCACAAGCTGGATCGCAACTGGTTTGAGCCGATTAATCCGCAGATTGCGAACTCGGCACCAGGAATCGCGGCCAGTACAAGTATAGGTGGCCGGTAGACGAGGTTTGCTACGTGTTCGCCGCATGGAGCGAAACGTTAGACGATTGGTCGCACAGGCTTCGGCAGGCCTGTTCAGTGTCCGGAGGCGGCCATGGCCAGAATCGAAGCAAAGTTGGAGGTGAGGGAGTTGGTATTGCCGCAGCCACGATAGATTTTGCCGCTACCGTCACCGCGCCGCGCAATCGGGAATCAGCCATATAATTCGGATGCCAAAGTAATCTAAAAAGAAATGCCGGTGTTGACACATGGGTGAAAACACGTAGGCATTTTCGGACATCGGGGTATGCACTATCGGACGATTCGACGCCCGCCGGATATCAATAGAAAATAAGCACATCCAGCTCCAGTTCGCGCGTGCTTTTGCACGTGATGCAATCGGCCCGAACTTGCAGCCGTTGCGGCTGCATCTAATCGACCGCCGCGAACCCTCTGATGAATTCGGACCTGTTTGCGAATCCGTGGACGCGCTTCATGACTGGAAGAGAGGCACGTCATGCATAGCGAACCCAGCAAGATCGTTGTTACCGGCATCATCGTCAGCGCGATTGCGATTGTGGCGTTTGTCTCGCAGTCCGGCACAAGGTGGTTGTCGGCGGACGATTCTGGCCCGGTGCGCGGCGACGAGCCGGTTCACCGCACGCTCGGCAACATGGTGAGCGGCGTGGTCAGGCCTGGCCCGGTCGTCACTCGCCGCGGTTCGGGCGCAGCGAAGGCCGGCGCACCGCAGGCTGCACGCCAGAGCCCGCCACGCAACGATCTTGTCGCCGCCCAAACGCAGTTCGACGGGCACGATAACGACGCTCAGGCGCACGCGGATACCGGACAGCGCGCGGCGCCGGCCGCGCGAGTCGAGAAGATACCAGCGACACAGGCACAGGCGCAGTCGACGCCGCTTCGAACCTCCGCGCCGAAGGCGAGGCATAGCCACTCGCATGAAACCCGCGTCGCTGTGCACGGAGCGCCCGCCAACCGCGCGCCGCGTAACAACGCGAACGACCAGAAGGCGTTGGACAATCTGGTGGCCCGTCTCAATCGCAATAGCGGCCATAGCGGCCATAGCGCGGCAGGCGGAAAGACGTCTGTGGCACGCGCACCCGCTGTAGCGAATCAATCTTCCGCCACTCCAGCCGAGCTGAAAGGCCCGCTGAGCACAAACGGCGTGCCCGCTGTGCCGCCCTTATTGCCGCCGATTCTGTCAGCGCCGCAAGCCGAATTAACCTCGCCGGCAGCCGCGCCGTCACCGGCGGTTCAATCAACGCCGTCCGAGGAGGCGCCGGTGCAACTGGACGCCGGGCCGAAAACACGCGCGCAGGTGCGCTCGGAAATCGGCCGGGCTCGCGAGGAGGGAAAACTTCCCGCCTTCGGCAATCCGGACCCCGCCGGGCCAGCCGGCGCACCGAGCCTGACCAACACGCCACGTCCGTGACGCGGCGTGGAGAGCCGCCTAGTTCAGCGATGCAGCAAGTCGCGCAAAGGTGGGTTCGTCAGTGCGATCGAAGGCGAGCGGCGTGACCGACACGCGGCCCGACGCCACCACGGCCGTTTCGCTGTCGGGATCGTTCGCGCGCGCGCCGCGTTGAAAACGCAGCCAGTGATACGCCATGCCGCGAGGATCGACGTGCGGCAACACGTCGATATCTTCGACTAGTCCAACACCCTGGCGCGTCGGCGTGAGCGGACCGGCCGCCCCCGCGTCGACATCGGGAAAGTTGATGTTCAGGCAGGTGGGAGCGGCAAGCCCGATCGCGAGCAACTGGCGGATCACATCGGGTGCGAGCGCGCGCGCCGTGTCCCAGCGCACGTTGTCGCGGTTGCTGAATGTCTGGCTCAGGGCGAAGGACGGCAACCCAAGCAGCAGGCCGGTCATCGCGGCGCCGACCGTGCCCGAAAACATCGTCTCCACACCAAGATTGCCACCACGATTGATGCCGGAAAGCACCAGCGTAGGCGGCGCCTCGCGCATCAGATGGCGCACGCCCATCACGACGCAATCGCCGGGTGTGCCGGTCACGCCGAAACGCCGTTCGCCCTGGCGGCTCACGCGCAGCGGCGAATGCAGGCTGATCGAATGCGATGTGCCACTCTGATCGTGCTCGGGTGCGACCACCCAGACTTCGTGCGCGAGCTCGGCGGCCACCGCTTCGAGCACGGCGAGACCGGGGGCGTCGATACCGTCGTCGTTCGTCAACAGCACACGCGGCACTTTGGATTCATGGGCGGACATCGCGGCAAACTCCTCTTGGTGGGTAATGAAATGCAAGGACGACAAGCGCCATTATCCGGCGATTGGCGGGCGCGTGCGGCGAAACGCCTTGCCGGAGGCATCGAAAGGCATCGGCTGCGCGGGCAGGGCGGCGAACTTGGCGCAGGCGTGGCCATCTCCAGGGCGCCAACCCGCAATGGCGCGTTTGTGTACCATGCGAATTGCTTCGCGCGCGAGCGCTCGCCTGATAGCGAGCGAGCCGTGTGCCTGAACAGCCGTCGCATGTTGCCCATTGCTCTAAACCGGATCATTGCCATGCAGATAGAACCGTTTGAGATTGCTATCGCCGACCACGACATCGACGATCTTCGCCGGCGCATTCGCGCAACACGCTGGGCTCCGGCCACGCCATCGCCGGCCTGGCAACAGGGTGTGGACGGTGCATGGCTGCGCGATCTGACGGAGTATTGGGCCGGGCATTTCGATTGGCGCGAGGCCGAGCGCAAGCTGAACCTGCAACAGCAATTCATGGCCGATGTCGACGGGCAGCGCGTGCATTTCGTCCATCGGCGCGGGGCCGGTCCTGCGCCTTATCCGCTCGTGCTGACGCATGGCTGGCCGGGCTCGTTCTTCGAGTTCTACACCTTGATCGACTTGCTGTGCGATCCGGCCGCGCACGGCGGCGATCCCGCTGATGCTTTCGACGTTGTGGTGCCGTCGCTGCCGGGCTTCGGATTTTCGCAAGCGCCCGCGCAGTCCGGCATGTCCGCGTTTCAGGTGGCGGACCTGTGGGCTTTGCTGATGCACGGCCTCGGCTATGCGCGCTTCGGGGCACAGGGCGGCGACCTCGGCGCCGGGGTGTCGATTGCGCTTGCCGCGCGACATGCGCAGGCCGTCGACGGCATTCATCTCAACTTCCTGCCCAGTTCGCATGAGCCGGCCATCGGCGCCGCGCAGCAGCCGCTCTCGCCGGCTGAGGAAGCCTATTTGCAGGAGAAAAACGAGTGGGTCGCGCTCGAAGGCGGCTACGCCCATATGCACGGTACCAAACCGCTCACGCTTGCCGCGTCGCTCAACGATTCGCCGGTGGGTCTGGCGGCATGGATCGGCGAGAAGTTTCGCGCGTGGAGCGATTGCGCCGGCGACGTCGAACGGGTGTTCCCGAAAGACGATCTGCTCACCAATATCTCGCTCTACTGGCACACGCAGACCATCGGCTCGTCTATTCAGATGTACTGGGAAAACCGTCTGCAGCCGATGCGCTTGACGGGAGCGCAACGTGTCGCGCCGCCGGTGGGCTTCGCTCGTTTTCCGAAGGAGATCAATCATCCGCCGCGCAGCTGGCTCGAAAGAACCTTCGACGTCGCGCAATGGACCGACATGCCGGCGGGCGGACATTTCGCCGCGATGGAACAGCCGGATCTGCTGTGCGCCGAGATCCGGCGGTTTTTCCGGCCATGGCGGCAGCGGCGGCACTAGCCTGATCAGGCGCGAACGGCCTGCCGTTCACTCACGCGCAACCCATTGTGTTTAATCATTAAATTTGGTCAGTTGAGGCGAAAAACGGCACGCCAGCACGTATGATGGGCGCTCGCATGAGATAACCGGAACTACGCAGCGGCGAGCGCCACTTCGCAACACGGTTCAAGGCGGCCGCAGCGGGTCAATCAACAACAAGAACAATGCAAAGAACCAAGGCCAACACGAAGCGCGTCATCTATTTCACACGCGATCCCGCGCCGGAGCTGCTGGCGGACTTCCACGCACGCGCGTGGGAAGTCGACGTTATCGGTTCAGTGCGCGATGTACGGCAAGTCGCGCATGACGGCTCGCCGGCGGCCGGTCTCGTCGATCTGGCGAGCGTGTTCGAGCCGCGCGAAGCCGCCGCGCTGGAATCCTGTCTGGCCATGCCGAACATCGGCTGGGTCGCCATGACCGGCGCCACCCATCTCGACGACGCGCATACGCGCCGGCTGGTGCGCGACTACTGTTTCGACTATGTCACGCTCCCCGCCGCCAACGCGCGAATCGTCGACACCGTGGGCCACGCCTGCGGCATGATCTCGCTTGGCGAGCCCGCCTTCGTCGACACGTCCACGGCGGAAGGCGAGATGATCGGCTCGTGCGAAGCCATGCTCGCGTTGTTCCGCATGATCCGCAAAGTCGCGACGACCGACGCGCCTGTTTTTATCGCGGGCGAATCGGGCACGGGCAAGGAACTCACGGCGGCGGCGATCCACGCGCGCTCGGCGCGCCGTCACGCGCCGTTCGTCGCCATCAATTGCGGCGCGATTCCCGCGCAATTGCTGCAGTCCGAGTTGTTCGGCTACGAACGCGGCGCCTTCACCGGGGCAAAAGAACGCCGGGTAGGGCGCGTGGAGGCGGCCAATGGCGGCACGCTGTTTCTCGACGAGATCGGCGATCTGCTGTTCGAAAGCCAGTCGAGCCTGCTGCGCTTCCTGCAGGAGAGCACGATCGACCGGTTGGGCGGCACCGGCTCGATCGATGTCGACGTGCGCGTCATCTCCGCCACCCACGTGAACATGGACGCGGCGGTCGAAGAGGGGCGCTTTCGCGCGGACCTGTACCATCGTCTGTGCGTGTTGAGGATCGATGAGCCGCCGTTGCGCGCGCGCGGCAACGATATCGAACTGCTCGCGCTGTACACGCTGGACCAGCACCGCAAGGACGCGAGCCGCCGCCTGCATGGCTTTTCTCCGGGTGCGATCACGGCCATGCGTCAATACGAGTGGCCCGGAAATGTGCGGGAGCTGATCAACCGCGTGCGGCGCGCCATTGTCATGTCGGAAGGGCGCACCATCTCCGCTGAGGACCTCGAACTGTCAGCGTATTCCACGAGCGCGCCCGTGACGCTCGCACAGGCCCGCGAGACCGCGGAGCGGCAGGCTATCGAACTTGCCCTGCTGCGCCATCGCGGCCGACTCGGCGACGCCGCGCGCGAATTGGGCATTTCGCGCACCACGCTGTACCGTTTGCTCGTTGCGTACGGCATGCGTGAGAGCGGTGAAAGCGAACTGCCGGAGTGAAGAAGTTGTGCAGCAATGTCTGGGCCTCATTGCTAACTACGCGACAATCCTCAGATCGTGCCGAACAGCGCGCGAGGCCGGTCCTTGAGCGTACCGGTCAACAGGCGCAGCGCGGTCACGAGCTGATCGCGGCTCGTCGCACAGGCAAGGTTGATACGCACGCCGTGCTCGATCTCCGAGCGATCCACGGCAAACGCGGATGACGGCATCACCACTACACCGCGTGCTTTCGCGTTGGCCGCGAAGTCGTCGGCGCGCCACGGCGGCGGCAATTTGAGCCACACGAACATGCAGGCCGGATCGGTCTGCAGCAACTCCTGCGGCAGCAGCTCGCGCGCGAGGTCCTGGCGCGCGCGAATTTCGGCGAGCTGCGCCTCCATGATGTGACGCGCGGTGCCGTCCTCGATCCAGATCGACGCGATCAGCATGGACATCGGCGCGGGCATCCAAGCGGTGGTGCGCACGGCTTCCGCGCACAACGCGGCGCTGTCCGGCGGACTCAGCAGATAGCCGAGGCGCAGCCCGGGCGCGAGAATCTTCGAGGTGGCCGCAAGGTGGAACGTGAGTTCCGGGCACAGGCTCGCGATGGTCGGCAGGCGCTGCGAGACGAGCGGCCCATACACGTCGTCTTCGATGATCGCTACGCCATGCCGGCGCGCGATATCGACGAGCGCCATGCGGCGTTCGAGACTCATGGTCGTCACGGTCGGATTCTGCAGATTCGGCACCGTGAAAATCGCCTTCACCGGCATGCGCTGACAGGCGCGTTCCACTTCATCGGTCAGCAGGCCGTCACGATCGCTAGGAATGCCAACGATCTCAAACTGGAACACCGGGGCGAGCGCCTTGAGGCCGTAGTAGGTGAGCTGGTCGGCGAGGATCACGCCGTCGGTGCCGATCAGGCAGTTCAGCACGGCGTACAGGCCATGCTGCGCGCCGCTCGTGACCACCACATGATCGGCCGACGGCGCGAAGCCGGGCGCGGCCATCCAGCGTGCACCGGCGGCGCGTGCCCACGCCGGCCCCTGCGGCGGCTGGTACTCCTGCAATTGCGGATAGCGCGGATCGCGCGGCAAATCGGCCAGCGTGCGGGCGAGACAGTCCAGAAACTCGCCCGTGGCCGGACGGTTGACCGTCAGGTCGATAGCCGCGTTGCTGGTGGCCGGCGCCGGCTCGACGCTCGGCATCGCACCGCCCGTGACGAGCGAACCGCGCCGCGTGCTGCCGATAACCAGGCCGCGCAGCTGCAATTCCTTGTACGCACGCGACACCGTCGACACGTTGATGCCGAGTTCGGTGGCCAGTTGCCGCTGCGGCGGCAGCCGGCTGCCGGGCGGATAGACGCCGCTGCGAATCTCGCTCTCGATCGAACTGGAGACCTCGAGATACGTGGAGCGTCTCGCCGTCTCCGGCGCGCCATTGGCCGTGCGGGCGGCGTCTTTGTCAGAAGCCATAAGATCAGGTGTCTCCATACAAAACTGACTTTGTCCGCAATTGTGCGGAGTTTTGCCGATTCTATACCAGACCGATCCGACTGCAACCTTTTGAATGCGGTGTCCCGCCACTCGTCGCTGCGCTGCGGCAAAGAAGGCAGCGATGGGACCATCCAGGGAAAATGCCAGGGCCACACAATGCGCGTTTTAATTGCACACAAAAAAATATTGTGTGATTCTAGCTCTCATGGTTTGTCTGAGTTTGTCCCCGCGTTTGTCCGGTACCGTGCATCAGGAAACGTCGCCGGACTGTGTCCCGCAATCTGTCTGCAGGAGTTGCCCGATGAGTTTTCCCCCGTCCTCCGCACCCGCCGCCACGCCGAAACTCGGCGCCGCGCTACGCCAGCGGCACGTCACGATGATCGCGCTCGGCGGCATCATCGGAGCAGGCCTCTTTGTCGGCAGCAGCGCCACGCTGGCCACGGTCGGCCCGGCCGCGTGCGTGTCGTATCTGGTGGCCGGCATCGTCGTGCTGATGGTCATGCGCATGCTCGGCGAAATGGCGCTGGCGGTGCCGGGTGTCGGCTCGTTCACCGAGTACGCGCGCATCGGCCTCGGCAACTGGGCGGGGTTCACGAGCGGCTGGCTGTACTGGTACTTCTGGGTGATCGTCGTCGCGGTCGAGGCGGTAGCGGGCGCGGCCATCCTGCAACGCTGGATACCCGCCCCGGTGTGGATGATCGGTCTCGTCCTGCTCTCGGTGATGACCTTGATCAATCTGCTCTCGGTGAAATCGTATGGCGAATTCGAGTTCTGGTTCGCGTCGATCAAGGTCGCGGCGATCATCGTGTTTATCGCGATCGGCGCCGCCTACGTGTTCGGCTTTGGCCACGCCGGCAGCGCGGTGACGAATCTGATCAGCCATCGCGGCTTCATGCCGTTCGGCGCCATGTCCATTTTCGCGGCAGTGCCGACGGTCATATTCGCGGTGGGTGGCGCGGAAATCGCCACCATCGCCGCAGCCGAGTCGGATGATCCCGCCAAAAGCGTCGCGGCCATGACGCGTTCGGTGATCCTGCGCGTCATCACGTTTTACGTCGGTTCGATGTTCCTGATTGCCTGCATCGTGCCGTGGGGCAGCATCGTGACCGGACACTCGCCGTTCGTCGCCGCGCTCGAAACCATGCGGATTCCCGGCTCGGCCGACATCATGAACGCGATCGTGCTGGTCGCCGTGCTCTCGGCGCTGAACTCGGGTCTGTATGTGTCGTCGCGGATTCTGTTTCGCCTTGCCGAGCGTGCCGACGCGCCGAAGTCGCTGTTGAAGCTGACACCGAACAAAGTGCCGCGGCTCGCGGTGCTGCTGAGCAGCGTGGTCGGCTATGTGGCGATCGTGGCAGCCATCGTGTCGCCGCAGGGTGTGTTCCTGTTCCTCGTGAACGCGTCGGGCGCGGTGATGCTGTTCGTCTATCTTGCTACGGCGCTCGCGCAAATCCGCATCCGGCGCCGCATCGAGGCGACCGAACCGCAACGGCTGACGCTGAAAATGTGGCTGTTCCCGTGGCTCTCGTATGCGGTGGTGGTGGCGATCGTGGGTGTGCTCGTTGCAATGGGCAGTGATCCGTCCTTGCGCCCGCAGTTGATGGCGAGCGCGGCGAGTCTCGCGGTGGCGTCGGCGGCGTATATGCTGGTAGCGAAGCGCCCGCAGCGCAGTGGCACCGCCACGGGCTACCTCTCGCACATGGGCCGGGAAGCACTGGAAGGACGCGAGTGATGCCGGACGTCGCCATTATCGGAGCGGGATTCATCGGCCTCGCGAGCGCTGCGGCGCTGATGCGCGACGGCCATCGGGTCACGCTGTTCGATCCGGCCGGCGTCGGGCAGGGCGCGTCGTTCGGCAATGCCGGGACCTTCGCGCACTATGCGTGCATTCCGGTCAACAACCCGTCCGTGTTCCGCGATCTGCCACGCTTTCTGCTGTCGAACCAAAGTCCGTTCCGTCTGCGCTGGGGCTACCTGCCGCATCTTGCGCCGTGGCTCGCGCGCTTCATGATGAGCTCGCTGCCGCGCCGCTACGAAGCCAGCGCCGATGCGCTCGCCGCGTTGCTCGATTGCGCGCAGGAGGGTTATGCGCCGCTTCTCGCCGATGCGGAACTGGCGCGCTACGTCCGCCCGCGCGAATGTCTGTACCTGTACTCGAGCGCGGCTTCCTTCGCTGCCGCGCGCCCCGCGCTCGATCTGCGCCGCAAGCTGGGGGTGGCGTTCGACGTGCTCGACGGCCCCGCCATCCGGGCGCTCGAACCGTCGCTCGCGCCGATCTTCGAGCGTGGCGTGCTGTTCAGCAATAGCTGGCATTTTTCCAATCCACAGGCCTTTCTGCAGACGCTGTATCTGCAACTCGCCGCCCAGGGTCTCTCGCTGGAACGCACCACGGTCGACGCGGTGCAGCCGGCGGCCGACAGCGCGAGCTTGACGATAGGCGGCGTGGCGCGCCGTTTCGATCACGTGGTGGTGGCGACCGGCGCACGTTCGGCGCAGTTCGCCGCACAGTGCGGCGATCGGGTGCCGCTCGATACGGAGCGCGGCTATCACGTCCGCTTTCCCGGCGCGCAGAACCTCGTTTCCCGGCCGGTCGGCTGGGCCGAGCGGGGTTTCTACATGACGCCGATGAGCGACGGTCTGCGCGTGGCGGGCACGGTCGAACTCGCCGGCTTCGGCGATACGCGCAACCGCTCGCTGATCGATCTGCTGACGTTTTCATCGAAGCGGGCGCTGCCCGCACTGGATAAGCCGGATAGCAACTGGCTCGGGTTTCGTCCGACGCTGCCCGACGGCGTGCCGGTCCTCGGCCGCTCGCGCGCGAGCGAGCGCGTGATCTACGCGTTCGGCCATCAGCATCTCGGGCTGACGCTGGCGGGGGTGAGCGGGCGCATCGTCGCCGATCTGGTCGCGCGGCGGGCGCCGCCGCTCGATCTCGCGCCGTACGCGGCGACACGCTTCTGATTGCCGATTGGCACCGAGGTTTCGTATGCAGGAAATATTTCAGGCCTTACCGCAAGCAGTGCAGAACGGTTTCGACGCGTCGCGCATCGGATCGGCTGACTATCAAACAAGCGCGACGTCACATCCCACAAGGAGCGCATCATGAATCGCCGCTATTGGCTGTTGAGTGCCACCGTCTGCGCACTCGCCACGTATATCCCGTCTTCGTGGGCAGCCGACCCTGAAGTCGTCAAGATCGGTTTCGTCGGTCCATTGACGGGGCCGGTCGCGCGGGTCGGCAAAGACTTGCAATATGGCGCGCAGTTGGCGCTCGATGAAGAGAACGCGAAGAATCCGACGATCGGCGGCAAGCCGGTCAAGTTCGTGCTCGACGTGCAGGACGATCAGGGCGACCCGCGCGTGGCGATTCAGGTCGCGCAGAAACTGGTCGACGACGGTGTGGTGGGCGTGATCGGCCACTACAACTCGGGTTGCAGCATTCCGGCCTCGTCGGTGTATCACCAGGCGAATGTGGCGATGATCACGCCGGGTTCGACCAACCCGCAACTGACCAAGCAGGGGTTCAAGAACGTGTTCCGCACGATGGGGCATGACGGCGTTGGCGGCGTCGTGGCCGGGCACTTCGTGGTGGAGCAGATGAAGGCGAAGCGCATTGGCATCATCGACGACCGGACCGCATTTGGCCAGGGGCTCGCGGATGCCTTTGAAAAGGGCGCCAAGGAAGCGAACGGCAACATTGTCGATCGTGAATTCACCAACGACAAGGCGATCGACTTCCGCGCCATCCTGACCTCGCTCAAGAGCAAGAACGTCGATCTGATTTTCTTCGGCGGGCTGGATGAACAGGGCGCGATGCTGGTCAAGCAGATGCGTTCGCTGGGCATGACCGCGCAGTTGTTCGGCGCGGGCGCGCTCAAGAGCAATGCGTTCCTGCAGATTGCCGGGACGGCGGGTGACGGCACGCAGGATCTGGAGCCGGGTCCGGCGCTCGACAAGCTGCCTGCCGCGCAGGCGTTCGGCAAGCGCTACAAGGCGCGTTTCAATCAGGATGTCGAACTGTACGCACCGTTTGCCTACGACGCCGCGCTCGCCATGCTCAAGGCGATTCACGCCGCCGACTCGCTCGATCGCGCGAAGATCGTCGACAGCCTCGCGAAGGTGACGGTGACCGGCGTCACGGGCAATATCACGTTCGACCCTTATGGCGATCTGATCAAGCCGCCGTACACCCTGTTCCAGGTTCAGCAGGGCCAATGGAAGAGTGTGAAGACGGTGGGCGGGGCGTGATGAGACTCACGAACCCAGGCAAGCCGCCGCGGGTTCGCTGAGGTTGGGAGAGTTTGGAAGAAGCCGCGGCGCCGCCATTGGCCGGCGTCGCGGCTAAGCGTTTCCGCATGCGATGCAAACGAGCCGTACTACCCGCTGAAATCCGGATCGCCTTGCACCAGCTCATGCACCCATTCGCTGAACACCCTCACACACATGTTCAGCCGGCGATGCGGATAAAGGATGGAAAGCGGCATAGCCGGACAAACGCAGCTGCGTAGAATTTCACGCAGCCCACCCGATTCGATCGCTTTTGCCGCCATGAAGCGCGGCACCTGGATGATACCCAGTCCTTCCACGGCGGCAGCCACATACGCCTGGCCTTCATTGACGGCGAGGCTGCCGGCGAATGCCTTTCTGGTCGGAACACCGTCCAGGCTCAACTCGAGCGGATAGATCTTGCCAGTGCGCGCCGAAAAATAATTCACGATGCGATGCCGGTCGAGTTCGTCGGGCGTGGCGGGCTCGCCCATCTCGTCGAGGTAAGCCGGCGCGGCACAAATGATGGTGCGCACACTGCCGAGCGCTCTTGCCACCAGATTCGAATCGTCGAGCACGCCGATACGGATCACGCAGTCGACGCCTTCCTGCACCAGATCAACGTTACGGTCGCCCAGCCCCAGTCGCACCGTGATGTCGGGATAGCGCGCGTTGAACTCGCGCATCACGGGAATCAGCACGCTCGCCGCGAACGTGGCGGAGGTATCCACACGAATCGTGCCGCGAGGATTCTGGCGCTTGCTCGATAACGCGGACTCGGCGTCGGCGACGTCGGCGAGAATGCGCGCGCAATACTCGTAGTAGAGCGCCCCGTCGTCGGTGACCTGGACGCGGCGCGTGGTGCGATGGAGCAGGCGCACGCCCAGATGCGTCTCCAGATTCTGCACGAGTGTCGACACCGAGGCGCGCGGCATCTCCAGCGAGTCGGCGGCCTTCGAGAAACTCGACGCATCCACGACACGCTTGAACACTGTCATGCCTTGAAGCATGTCCATACGGTGTTGTCCTCTCGAATGATGACCGTCGCAAGCCCGTTGAAATGATAGCGGCGGTGCGCCCGCGGTGGGCAGGCCGGAACAGCCTACGAGTTCACGTACTTGCTCACATCGGCCTTGACTCCCGATCATCAGCGCCTATAGTTCACCATATGGCAAAGTCTCCAGTCAGTCAACTCGATCGTACGTTTTCCGCGCTGGTGGATCCCACGCGGCGGGCCATCCTCGCGCGTCTTGAGCGCGAGCCCGGCCTGTCGGTCATGGAAATCGCGCGTCCGTTGCCGCTCAAGCTGCCCGCCGTCATGAAGCACCTCGACGTGCTGAGTGACGCGGGGCTGGTGTCGCGCACGAAGACGGGGCGAACCGTTTCGGTCGAGCTGGTGGCCGGCCCGATGGAGGAAGCGATGGCGTGGTTGAGACGCTACGAGCGCTTCTGGTCCGCGAGCCTCGACCGGCTCGCCGATTTTGTGGAGGGGAATGAGGAATGATCAACGAAAAGCCCAGCCTGACCATCGTGCGGCGCATCAAGGCACCGCCCGCCAGAGTCTACGCGGCGTGGACGCGGCCCGAACTGATGGCGCGCTGGTGGGGCCCCGACGGCGGGCCGGTGTTGAGCACCGAATCCGACCCGCGCGTGGGTGGCCGTTTTCGCGTGGTGTTCCAGACGCTCGACGGCGAAACGCACGATTGCAGCGGCGAGTATCAGGAAGTGGAACTGGACCGCAAGCTGGTCTTTACCTGGCGATGGGTCACGTTACCGGAACGGCAATCTCTCGTGAGCATCAGGTTTCGACCGGTCGAAGAGGGTTCCGAACTGACCTTCACGCATTCGCAGTTCTTCGACGAGGCCGCGCGCGACGGTCATCAGATCGGCTGGACCGGCTCCTTCGAGAAGCTCGAGGCGCTCCTTGCCGAGTTGGAAAGCGCGCAGACATGAGGCCCATGCGGGCCACTGAGCACCACTGAGCATCACCGGCTCAACTCCACCGAGGTCGACTATGAAACTCTATTATGCTGAGACGCTTGCCCCCAGAAAAACCTGCGCAGTCGCAGAGTATTTAGATCTGCCAATCGACTATGTGTTCGTCGATCTACGCAAAGGCGAACAGAGCGCGCCAGCCTATCTGGCGCTCAATCCGAACGGCAAAGTGCCGACGCTCGTGGACGGCGAGAAAAGCATCTGGGAAGCCGACGCGATCATCTGCTACCTGGCGCAGCACGCGGACTCCACCCTCTGGCCGCGCACGGCGCAACAGCAAATCGAGGTGTTCCGCTGGTTCAGCTGGAACAACCAGCATTTCTACCGCTACGGCGGCGCACTTTATTTCGAACATCTGATCAAGCCGTGGGTCGGACTCGGCGGGCCGGATCCGGCCAAGGTTGCCGAGGCGCAAGGGTTTTTCCGCAAGCATGCCGGCGTGCTCAACCAGCATCTGAAGGGCCGCAAGTGGCTGCTCGGCGAGGACTTGTCGGTCGCGGACTTTGCGGTCGGCGTCGCGCTGCCGTATGCGAAAAGCGCGGCGATGCCGCTGGAAGAGTTTCCGGAAGTGCAGCGCTGGCACGATCAGCTGAACGCGTTCGACGCCTGGCGCAATCCGTTCCCCGCGCGGCAGGAGCAGGCCGTGGTGAATGCCTGAATGCGTTCCTGAGCGCATTCCTGAGCGCGTCCCTGAACACGCCCGGAGGCACCTGAAGGAGCGATCATGTGCTGCGCAATCGTTGCACTCACGATGACCCTGCTGGCCAGCTGGCGCAGCGTGTCCGGGTCGCTTGCCGGCCGCGCGGGGCGGCTGCGCCGGATCGCGATCGCGGTGATCGCGATTGGCGCCGCCGCAGGGTCGGCCATGGCGGCCGATCAGTTCGCCGCCGCGGGTGGCGGACAGCCTTCGTTTGTCACGCGCCTGAGCAGCCTGCCGATCTGCGGGCACTTCATCCGGTAGCGATCCGCATCTCGCCGGAATAAAAAAGTTGACCCGGACGGGAATAAAGCCGCCGCTTCCCCGGTCATGCCTCACGAACCGACTCGCAAGGGCCGCTGGATGGTCCACGGCCCGCCTGCGAATCGTCATCGTGAGGTCAACATGTCGTCAGATCAATCATTCGACGCGTCGCGGCGCCGCGCGCTGAAGTGTCTTGCATTCGGTGGCGTCGGCACCGTGTTCACGCTCGCGGGCGGCATTCTGACGCCGGTGGAACTGGCGCTTGCCGCCGACCCGACTTCATCCGCGGGCAAGGCCGGCGTGCCGCTCTTCCTGCAGATCAGCGACTCGCACATCGGCTTCAACAAGGAAGCCAATCCGGACGTGGCGGGCACGCTGAAGCAGACCATCGACTACGTCAACGCGATGCCCGTCAAGCCGGCGCTGACCATCCATACCGGCGACATCACGCATTTGTCCAAGCCCGCCGAGTTCGATCTCGCGGCCCAGTTGATGTCCGGCCTGAATATCACCGAACTGCATACCGTGCCCGGCGAGCACGACGTGACGGACGGCCCCGGCACGGAATACTTCAGCCGCTTTGGCAAGGCCTCGGACAACAAGGGCTATTACAGCTTCGACCATCAGGGCGTGCACTTCGTCGCCCTCGTCAACGTCATGCATTTCAAGGCGAACGGTCTGGGCGGCCTCGGCGACGAACAACTCGCCTGGCTCGAAAGCGACCTGAAAGGCCGTTCGTCCAGCACGCCGATCGTCGTGTTCGCGCATATGCCGATGTGGACGATCTACGAGCCGTGGGGGTGGGGCACCGGCGACGCCGGACAGGCCATGGGCTACCTGCAGCGCTTCGGTTCGGTGACTGTGCTCAACGGCCACATTCATCAGATCGTATCGAAAGTGGAGGGGAACATTACATTCCACACCGCGCGCTCGACCGCCTATCCGCAGCCGACCGCCGGCAACGGCCCCGGCCCCGGACCGCTGACGGTGGCAAGCGACCAGCTCCCCAAAATGCTCGGCGTCACGAGTATCAAGATCGCGCGCCATCCGCTCAAGGCGACGCTCGACGATATGACGCTGGTTTGAGATTCAGCCCTTTTAAATCGCAGGAGATCAGTCATGCAGATAAAAAATAGCCGCCGCGTGCTGCTGGCCGTGGCAGCAAGCTCGGTATTCGCCCTCGCGCTGGCAGGCGTGACGCCGGCGCGCGCACAGACCTCGAACGCCGTTGTCATCAAAAATTTCATGTTCTCGCCGATGGAACTCACGGTCAAAGCCGGCTCGACCGTGACCTGGAAGAATCTCGACGGCGAGCCGCATACGGTCGTGAACGATGCGGGCCTGTTCCGCTCATCGGCGCTCGATCAGGACGACACGTTCCAGTTCAAGTTTGACAAGCCGGGAGTCTACAAGGTGTTTTGCGGCATCCATCCGAACATGAAGGAGACCATTACAGTGCAGTGAGCGGTATTCCGGGCAGGGACAAGCGTGCTAGCGCGCGGCGAAACGGCGTAAGCGGTTCGTGGCTGTACATGTTCGACAGGACGTCGGGCAGGCGTGGTTGTTGCGTCACCGATGGTTGTGCGCGGCATGCTTGCCGCGCGAGGTCCGTGCGGCGCGCGTGAGCGCGTGGCGAAGCTCACGGCATGGTGCGCGGCTACACGCGGCATGGCACGTTTTACCTGTGCCCTCCAGGCAAAACCACGCAAACCGGCCTCGCCAAATACACGTTTAAAGCGCAGCATGGCGGTGTTGTGACCGTGCGATGAGCCGGCTGGATACGTCGCACGGCTTTGTACCGGCCAAAAAAATCGTTTGAAACAAGGATGTCTGGCCACCGGTCGGAGGTGGGGATTCCGGAGAGTATGGCGATGTTCGACGATACCGGTTTGCCAATATCAGCACGCGATGACACGGACAGCGGCAGCGAGACGGATGGCGACGCGCCAGCCGCGGGGCCGCCGCCCCGGTTCGGACGCCTCGCCCTGTGCGTGGCCGCGATGAGCGCCCTAGCGATTGGCGTCATGGGCACGGTGGCGTACGGCGTGTGGTTCAACCACGATCAGCAGGCGTATGCCGCGGCGATAGTCGGCGCGCGGCAAGCGCTGGGAAACAGCGCATCGGCGACGACCGCGGGCAAGGTCGCGATGGCCAGTAGCTCCCGCGCGGCGATGGTCCCCGCCACGGCGCCGGCGACAGCCACGCTGGCGAAGGCAGATCCGCCCGCCGTAACTGGCAAAACACCGGGCGCAAGACCAGACACGACACCGGCCACAACACCGTCGCCAACGCAGATGCCGGTCATGGATCCGGAACCGGGCGGGCCGCTCGCGTCCTATTCGGGCCAGGTCATGGGGCGGCCTGCGACGCAGGTTGCCGCTGTGGCGGTAGCTGCGCCCGCCGCGCCCGCGTCGTCCACCACGAGCGCCCGTTCGGCGGCGAGCGGCGGCAATCCGCCGGCGCAGCAGGTGGCGTCGGCGCGACCGGGCAAGGAGGGGCGTGCCACGCCTCAGGAACACCGCGCGAACTCCGCGAACGCGCGGCATAAAGACTCTTCACTGTTCGCCCGCGTGGGGCAGTTCCTGCGGCGTGTGAGTTATCGGCAGCATGGCAACCCAAGCCGGCAAGACAACTACTCCCATCCCTGAGCGGCCCGATGCGGCGCCCGCGGGTTGGCGGCGCGCATCCACGGTCCGCTTGTGGCCCACACCGGCCGTCCTGGCCGGTGCGTCGCTGCTGTGTCTGCTGATCGGTCTGTTCTATCTCGCGTTCGAAATCAGAACGATTTTCTCCGATCAGTTGAAGCAGGAATACGCCGGGCTCGTGCTCGAATCGGCCGCGCACGCGGAAAGTGCCCGCGTTGCGGCGGGTGTGTGGGAATACCGGCCCGGCGACAGCCACGTCCAGCTGGAAGGCGAACGGCGCGCGCGCGAGGAGCTCGCCAATCGCCTGGCCGCGCTTGCGGCGCTCGTGAACGCCAGCCCATCCGCTGCGCCGCGCCTGCCGGCACCGGCGTTGCGGCCCGACGCCGAGTTGGCCGAGACCGATGCATTGCTCGCCTCGGTCTCGGCGTATTGGCGTGCACAGCGCGATGCCGACGGTGCCGACGTGCGGGTGCGCGTGACCCATGTCGCGAACATGCTGATCGCGCTGGCCGCGCTGCTGTTCAGTTTGCTGCTCACTGCGCTCGGCCTGTACGCAAAACGCAATCTTCAGTTGGCGGGCCAGTCGCATGAGTTCGAGTATGCGTCGTTGCACGACGCGATGACCGCGCTGCCAAACCGGCGCAAGCTTTTCGCCACCCTCGACGAGGTGGGCGCTCAGATGCAAGCCAGCTCGTCGCCCAGCAAAATGGCCGTGCTCTATGTGGATCTGGACGGCTTCAAGCAGGTCAACGATTCGCTCGGCCATCGCGTCGGCGACGAATTCCTGATTGCGGTGTCACGGCGTTTTCGTGACTCGGTGCGCAAGGTCGATGTCGTCGCGCGGATCGGCGGCGACGAGTTCGCGGTGCTGATTCGCGAATTTTCGACGGCCATGGAACTGGCGGTGATTGCCCGGCGGCTCATCGCCTGCGTGGTCGAGACCGACAAGCAGATGGGGATCGGACTGGTTCGCGCGAGCGTCGGCATCGCCAGCTTTCCTGATCTCGTGGACGACTACCAGCGCCTCGTCGCCGCGGCGGACGAAGCGATGTACCGCGTGAAGCGCGGCGGCAAGAACGGTTACGCGTTCGTGGCCCGACCTGATCGAGCGGCAGAATCCGGGTGATTGCTGATCCGCGCCCGATGCGGTAGCTGATTGCGGATGTCGGGTCACAACCCGACGGACAGGCATGTCCGCGCGCACGCTGAAGCGGGTTTCGTGATACAAAATCGAGGCTTGCCGGTGTGCACCAATGCATGGGCCGGCATCGCGGCCGTCATTCCGATTCCCTTCGCAGCGGAAGAATCCATGTTCAGATATTCGTTGACGCGCGCCGTCGGGCGCTTGTGCCGGGCTGAGGAATGGGTCGTCGTCGTTCTCGCCACCGCATTGGCCGCCTGTGCGCCGGTGCCGCCGGCGGCCAATCAAGCCGCGCTTCAACCCGCGAATCCGGCCAGTGCGCCGGCCGCTGTCCGCCCGGCCGATGGCCCGCTTCCGGTTCCACCCAATCTCGTGGCGCTGGCGCAGCCGGACGGCCAGAAACGATTGACGGCGTCTGCCGCCAGCCAGTCGTACTGGCCGCTCTCGCAGTACTTCGAAACCCAGCGCAATGAAGCCTATTGCTCGGTCGCGAGTTCGGTCATGGCGCTCAACGCATTAGGCATTCGCCGGCCGGAGTCGAGCCAGTATCCGGACTTCCCGTTTTTTTCGCAGGAAGACTTTTTTCACGGGATCGATCCGCAGGTCGCGAACGCCGCGCAGGTATCGAAAGAGGGCATGACGCTCGATCAGCTCAGCGCGGCGTTGAGCGCCTTTCCGGTCGAGGTCAGGAAATATCACGGGGCGGACCTGTCGCTCGACCAGTTCCGCGATCTGGTCCGCACGACTACGCAGCATAGCGACCGCTTCGTGCTGCTGAATTTCAGGCGCGTGGAGATCGGCGAGACGGGCGGCGGACACTGGTCGCCGCTCGCCGCCTACGACGCGGCCAGCGACAGCGCGTTGCTGCTGGATGTCGCACGCTACAAATATCCGGCGGTCTGGGTGCCGCTCACGCAGCTTTACGCGGCCGCGCTCGCGGTGGACAGTGTGAGCGGACTTTCCCGCGGCATCGTGGTGATCGGCAAGCGGCCGAATTGACGCGCGCGTTTCACTCGGTCTCGTTGCGCCATTCGGTCAGTCCTTCCCGCACGTTCAATTCGATGAACGAAGGCATTGCACGCAGGCTCCGGATATAACGCGCAAGATTCGGCCAGCCGAGCGCGGGGCGCGGCATGTTGCGGGTCCAGCGCATCAACATGACGGCGAGGAAATCCGCCGTGCTGAGCTTGCCGCCGATCAGATAGTCGTGGGTCGTGCCGAGATGAGCGTCGAGCCGGTCCCAGGCTTCCTCAAGGCGGCGGCGGGCGAGCGCGCGAACGGCTTGCGCGCCGTCAGCATCGCCATCGACGTCCGCGTAAAACCAGTCGCGCATGGCGGGCAAAATCGTGTTGGCGAGATAGACCATCATTTCGAACCAGGCGGCGCGCCCGGCCGATCCCGGCAGCGGCGCGAGGCCGGCATCGGCATGCCGCTCGGCCAGCAGCATCAGCAACGCGGCTGACTCGTGGCGCGGCGTGCCGTCGACGACCAACGTAGGAACCCGGCCCGACGGATTGAGCTGCCGATACGCCGGGTCGTGCTGCTGGCCCACGTCGATATCGACGAGTCGCGCCTCGAACGCGACGCCCATTTCGATCAGCATCCAGTGCACGGCCATGCTTGCCGCGCCGGGGGAATAGTAGAGAACGTAAGACATTGATCCGCTCCGCATGTCGCTTGATTGTCAGGGTTCGATCCGGCGCCTAGTCTACCGTCGTTACCGCGCGGCGAACGCGCACGAGCACAAAAGAAAAGGGGCGCTCGCCAAAGCGACAGCCCCTTCATGCACCGCTGCACAAAATGTCCAGATGCGCTGTCCTGATGCAGCGCGTTAGTGGACCGATGCCTGCGTTTGCTCAGCCGGCCGCGGCTGCGTCACCGCGCTAACCACCACGAACACGATGATATTCACCGCCAGCGCGATGAAGCCGATATTCACGTCCTTGAGCGGATCGGGCAGGAACGGCATCATCTGAGCGACGCTCAGGTGCATGGTGTTGGTGACCGCGACCACCGCCACCCCGGCGAGAATCCCGCAGAATGCCCCTTGGCGCGTCGCGCGGTTATGCGGACGCAGACTGCAGATCACCGCGGGGAAGAGCTGGGTCACAAAGCTGTAGCCCATCAGCAGCAGCGCGACGATGGTCTCGCCGCCATGCAGCGTGAACCCCACCGCCACCAGCGCGACCACCGGCACCAGAAAGCGGGCGAGCTTCGCCACGGCGGCGTCCGACGCGTTGCGGTTCACCATGCCGCGATACACGTCGTTGGCGAGCAGCGTCGACGCGGAAGTCAGGATCATCGAGCCCGGCACCAGCGCGGTCAGAATGCCCGCCGCGCCGATCACCCCGACGAACCACGGATCGAAGGTCTGCAACGACAGACGGAACAGCGACAGGTCGATGTCGCCACCCTTCAGACCCGGCACCTTCAGCGTCGCGGCAAAGCCCACGAAGAACACGAACAGCAGAATCAGCTGATAGAGCGGCAGCACCATCGCGTTGCGGCGGAAAATGCGCTCGTCCTTGGCCGTGTAAATCGAGCCGAACGTGTGCGGCCACATGAAGAAGCCGAGCGCGGTCAGCAGCACCGTCGACTGGAACCAGATCACGCTCGAGCCCTTGGCCGGGAAGGTCAGGAAGCCGGGGCGGGCGGCGTCGACCGCACGGAACATGTCGCCGAGGCCGCCGTAGTAGTGCAGCGGCAGATAAATGCCGAGGAACAGCACGATCGCCAGAATCAGGATGTCCTTCACCACCGAGTTCCATGCGGAGCCGCGCACGCCGGAGATGGTCACATAGGACGTCACGACAATGGCGCCGATCCAGATGGCCGCGGTCGATGAAATCGCGCCATACGAAGCCGTCGCGACGATGATACCCAGCCCCTTCAATTGCAGCACGAGGTAGGGAATCAGCGCCGCCACGCCGACCAGCGCGACCAGCGTGCCGAGCGCAGGGCTATCGTATTTGCGCGCGAAGAAGTGCGGTTGCGAAACGAGGTGCTGATTCTTGGCGTAACGCCAGATCGGCGGCAGCATCCAGTACGAGAGGATGTAGGCGAGCGTGCCGTACGCAAGAATGTAGTAGACCGGCGCGCCCTTGCCGTAAGCAAAGCCGCTGCCGCCGAGGAAGGTGAAGGTCGTGTAGATTTCACCGGCCATCAGCAGGAACACGAAGGCCGTGCCGAAGCTGCGGCCGCCCACGGTCCACTGTTCGAGACTCATGTCGTGACCGCGCCGCGCGCGCACGCCGAGAAAGAGCGCGAACAGCGTGATCGCCGTAATGATGATGAGTGCGCTCATGGGCGTGCCTCCTCGCCGTCGACGGCGAGTTGACGGTTGGACGAGTCGAGACGGTAGATGATCGCCATGATGATCGCACTGAGCACCACCCACATGACGATCCAGGCAAGCACGAACGGCATGCCGAACATCAGCGGCTCGACACGATTCACGAACGGGACACCGAGCAGAATGCCGATGAACGGCAGCGCGGCGAGTACACGAAGCAACATAGGGGCAACTCCTCGAACCGGTAAGTACGTCTCGTTGAAAGTGCGGCTTCGCTGGAGACTTTATGCCTGATGCTTTGGCTACGTAAAGTCAGTCAATAAAGTGTAGGCTTTCTGAAAGTTGCGGACGCATCCTTTTCGAGGCGGTTGCTGCGCTGCAAGGCGGCATGGCCACCATGGCGCGCCGACGCCCGCCCGCAATCGCAAGGCTTTTTTACCGTTTTGCGTGGCGCGCCGCGATATCATTCTGCCCACGCAGCGCGAGCATCATCTGGATTGCCTGAGCGGGTCCAGTTTCATCAACATGGCGCGGCGCGCCAGGTGCGTGGTTCGTAGCGTACCCGGGCCGCCGCTCGACACGGATCGCATATGGTCGAAAGTCTGATCTCGGACATTCTGTTTGGCTTTACCGGGCTGATCAGCATCATCAACCCGATTGGCATCGCATTCGTCTTCCTTGACCGGACTGCCTCGTTGACCACCGAGGAGCGCACCGCGCTCGCCCGGAAAATCGCCATCAACGTGATGTGCGTGCTGCTGGTGGCGTTTTTCATCGGCACGCCGATTCTGCATTTCTTCGGCATCTCCATGCAGGCACTGCGCATCGGCGGGGGGCTCGCCGTCGCGGTGGGCGGCTGGCAGATGCTCAATGCGCCCGACACGCAACCGGCCGAGCAGCCGGCGGTCAAGCGCTTCGATGCGGACATCGTCATGGCCAAGGCGTTCTTTCCGCTAACCATTCCGCTGACCACAGGGCCCGGTTCGATCGCCACTGCCATTGCGCTGACCGCGAACCGCACGCATAAGCTCTCGGAGTTCGTGCTGTCGAGCGTTGCCTCCGTGGTCATTTCGATCACGGTGGCCATCACGGTCTATCTGATCTATAGCCGGGCGGTCATTTTTGCCCGTTACCTCGGCGTGGAAGGCACCAAGGTTGCCATGCGTGTATCTTCCTTCTTGCTGCTGTGCATTGGCGTGCAGATCATGCTGACCGGCTTCTCCGAATTCCTGATTCCGATCGCCACCATGCAGCCGGTAGCCAAATAGGTCCGCACCGGGCGGCACGCCGCGCCGGGGCGGTCACACCGACCCGACAGGAGCGCATCTCATGTGCCGCTGGCTTGCTTATACAGGTAACCCGCTTCACCTCGAAACGGTGCTGTTCAACGCCAAACACTCCCTGATCGACCAGAGCCTGCATTCGCGGCTGGGCCAGACCACCACCAACGGCGACGGCTTTGGCATCGGTTGGTACGGCCACCCGACCGACATTCCGTTTCGCTATCGCTGCATCCAGCCGGCCTGGAGCGACCGCAATCTGCGCGAAGCCGCGCGCGCGATCCGTTCGCCGCTGTTTGTCGCGCATATCCGCGCGGCGACGGGCACACCCTCGCAGGAAACCAACTGTCATCCGTTCCGCCACGGCCGGTGGCTGTTCATGCATAACGGCCTGATACGCAACTTTCCGGCCGTGCGCCGCGATCTGATGATGGCGATCGACCCGGACCTGTTTCCTTCCATTGAGGGGTCGACGGATTCCGAAGTAATGTTTTTCCTCGCGCTGACGTTCGGTCTGGCGTTGGCGCCCGTTACCGCGATCAAAAGGATGGTGGCTTTCGTCGAGGAAACGGGCCGCAAGCACGGCGTGGAAGAGCCGTTGAACATGACGGTGTGCGCCACCGACGGCGAGCAGATCGTCGCGGTGCGCTATTCGAGCGAGGGAAAGTCGCGTTCGCTCTTTCACAGCACCTCGTTTCATCATCTGCACGAGTTGTATCCCGACGATCCACGTATAAACGCAGTCGGCGAAGACGCGTTTCTGGTGCTGTCCGAGCCGCTCGGGGACTTGCCGGATTGGTGGGAAGAGATTCCCGAAAGCACCGTGGTGGTCGCGCGCGGCGGCGAGATCGAACAGTTTCCGTTCGTGCCGGAAGCGGCATAACAGGCATGAGCGGTTAGCGCGTGAGCAGCATCGAACTCAACACGGAAAACACCGTGGACGGCAATTCGGCGAGCCGGCTGACCACCACGTTGTGCGGATAAAAGTCCTCCACCGCATCGGTCAGCACGCCGATGCCCACCAGCTCGATGCCGCGCTTGCCGATGGCAGCCACCCGCTCGCGCAGATCGTGGCGCAGCACCTGCGGGTCGCCGTCGCCGGTCGACGGATAGCCATCGGAAAACACCATCAGGATGCGTCGTTCCGCCCGATGCTCCGCGAGCCGCGTCGCCGCCCACGCCAGCGCTTCGCCGTCCGGATTCTCATGGCCGCAATCGATCGCGGCGATGCCGCTGAGATCCGTCGCGCCAAAGCGTTTATAGACTTTCAGATCGAGCCGCTCGACGAAGCGGTTATAGCGCCGCAAATCCGCACCGGCGGCGCGTTGCCGTTCATAGAGATCCTTCATAGGCGCGGATTCGACCGAGCAATAGCCGAGCACTTCGCAATCGAACGACAATTGCGTGAGCGCATCGCACAAGGCCGTCGCGCACTGGCGCGCGAGTTCGATCTTGCGTCCGGCCATGGAGCCGCTGCGGTCAATCAGCAGGGTCACGGCCACGTCGCGCCCTTTGGCCGCCCGCTGCGTGCGGAATGGCGTGCGGTAACCGGGCGAGGTCGCGAGCCTGGCGAGCGCGGCGCGGTCGATCTCGCCGCGCTCCTGCTCGCGGCGCCAGCGCGTGCGCTCATCGGCGCTCAGTGCGCGTTCGAGCTTTTCCTTGAGCGGCGCGGTGTCAGCGCGGGCTTGCGCGCGTAGCGCGCGCCATGCCGCGCTATCGCCCTGGCCGGTGAGGTCGGCGGTCTCGTCGAATTCGGTGGCAAGCGGGATCGACAGCCGTGCGCGTTGCGCACCGCCCGTGGCATTGCCCACTTCGCTTTCGGTGCGGGAGGACTGCGCTTGCGAGTTAGCCAGCGACTGGCCCATGCCGACCGCGTCGTCCGCCTGGGCACCGTCGCTTCGATCGGACGGCGGGGCGTTGGCGGCGTCGTGATCGGGAAGGACGGTGTCGTCGTCATCGTGCGGTGGCGACGATGACGCCACGGTTTCCGTATCGAGGTCTTCAACCGGGTCCGCGGTGAACGCCATGCTGTTGACATCGCCCGCCGCCAACGCCCGTACGCGCGCCACGAAAGCTTCGGCCGCCGCGATGCTGTGCGCGGTCGAGCGGCTTGCTCGGGCCTCCTGCAACACATCCTGCGCGGCATGTAGCGCTGCGAGGAGCGAATGAATCGATTCGGTCCTCGTCGGTGCTTCGTCCCACAGCGATCGCTCCACGAGCCAGACCAGCCGGTCGCGCCAATGCAGCTTCGGCCAGCGCTGCCGAACACGCTCGGCGGCATGCAGGCGCAGTTTGCCGATAAACCAGCGCGCGCCCGGATATTCGTCGAGCAATTGGGTGCACACGCGGCGGTCGTCGATCACTTGCGCGAGCTTCGCGGCCACGCCGGAGGGCAGCGCGTCGAGTTGCGCGAGCGACGCATGCCTCGCGCGCGCGACCAGCAGATCGAGATAGCCGATCAGCACGTCGCGCTCGACGTTGTCGTTCAGCTCGTAGTCGGGAATCACGATGCGACCGGGCTCGACACGCGGTCCATCAGGGCTGAATACGACCGTCACGCCGTATTGCCCGGTGAGCACGCGCGCCACTTTGCCGAGCGTCGATTCGAACGCGAAACCGCGCGTGTCGCGGGCGGCGTGCAGGGTGTGCCTCGCGCTCATCAAACTTGTTACGCTCAGGCGGCGGGGGCGATGTGATGCCGAATGATCCCGCGGATCAACGCAGCATCTTCCGGGCTGACCTTCGAATAGATGGCCGGTCCGGCGGCGCGTTCGGGGTCGCCTGTACGCAGCATCAATTCAGCCCAGTCGAGCAGGCGCCGGGTCGAGAACGCGCTGGAAAGGTCTTCTCGGGCGAACGCCGCGCGGCAGTCGGCGGCAATCGCGGCGAGCGTGGTGGCGAGTGCGCGCGTCATATGCGGAGCGAGCGTGTTGATCAGCACGTCGGCTTCTTCCGCGGGCGTCAGATAGTCGAGCAGATAGACGCGCCAGCGATCGAGAAACGCCTCGTTCATCAGATTGGCGCCCTGATAAAGATGCCGGAACTGGCTCATCGCGCCGACCGCATTCGCCGTGGCGAACAGCCGGAACGCCGGATGCGGCGCGACGATCTCATTGCCTTTTTCTTTCAGCACGAGGCGGCCGCGCGGTTCGAGCACGGCGGTGAGCGCGGCGAGAATGGATGGCTCGGCAAAATCGATTTCGTCGACGATCAGCCAGAGGCCTTCGCGCATGGCGGTGGGGAGCACGCCATCGACCCACAGCGTCTCGCCGCCCTTGACCGTCCAGAAGCCGACAAAATCGCCGACGGTGGTCTGGCCGTTCATGTTCGAGCGCAGCACGCCATGCCGTGAGCGCGCCGCGACCTGTTCGATCAGGCTGGTCTTGCCGGCGCCCGTGTGGCCGATCAGCATTACGCGGCGGTTTTCGACGATGTCTTCGACAATGTCGTTAAAGCGCTCCGCGAACAGATAGGCCGGGTTGATGGCCGGCACGAGGGGATTACCGGCGCAGCAAGGCACGTCCACATGACCGATGCGCACGGTCGTGCCCGTGCCGTTGCCAGTGCCGTCCGCCCGGCGCTGCTTCGCCGCCGCGGCGAGCGCGGCGGCCCGCTGCAACTCCGGCATGAAGGCCACGCCTGCGGCCGTGGAGCGCTCGCCCGATGTGCTGTCCGTGTCGATCGCAAAGCCTTCGCGACGCCATTTCTTCAGCTTCGCGCGCAGGTTTTCCGCATCGACCACCAGGTCGATATCGACCGGCCCGGGGCCGCTGCCGCCGCCGCTCCCGTTGTTGACGCCATGTTCGAGGCGGTAGGTTTCCGGCCGGTCAGCCACGCTCACGCGCCACCATTCCTCGCCGGTTTCGGTGGCGCGTTGGTAAAGGCCTAGGTTGTCGTCTTCGGGCAGATCAGGCGCGTTCATTGCGGGGGATGGTCGATCACGAAAGAGACTGTTCGATTTGGCGGAGGCCGAATGACCGACTATCTTATCTTGATTGGCTTCCGACACCCCGTGCGGCACCTTTCCACCTGCAAGCATCCCGTAAATTGCGTGGGGTCGTGCACCAAGAACAAATCACGACAAAACAATGAGACTACCCACTCTATGCATCGCCGCGCTCGCGGTGGCCAGCCCGCTGGCCTGCGCGCAAACCAGTGTGACGTTATATGGCCGCCTCGACGCCGGGCTGGAATATCTGAATCACATCAACAATGGCGCGGGCGGCAGTTCGACCCGCTGGAGCGCGGAGGGCGGCGATTGGGGCACGAGCATGCTTGGCCTCAAAGGCAATGAAGAACTGGGCGGAGGCCTGAGTGCGATCTTCAATCTCGAGACCGGTTTGCAGATCATGAACGGCACGACGGGCGGCGGACGGCTCTGGTCGCGGCGTGCGTTCGTCGGGCTGAAGAGCGAGCAGTGGGGCACGCTGCAGGCCGGGCGCAATCTGTTTATCGACAGCGACGGCGTATGGGAATTCGACCCGTTCGTGCAAGAGGCGTTTTCGTCGGCGTCGCTCGTGCGCGGACGCAACTGGCAGCAAACCAGCAACAACATCGAGTATCACAGTCCGGTGTTCTGGGGCTTCGACGTGCAGGGGCAATACTCATTCGGCAATCAGCCTGGCGCATTCAACAGCGGTGCCGCCGGCGAATTCGGCCGCTCGGACGGCATCATGCTGACGTATCACTCGCCGCTCTTCGACGTGCGCGGCATCTATGACGAACTGCGCGACAATAACGGGCGTTTCAGCAATATTTTCACGGCGTCGCGCGAGTATTTTGTCGGTGCGAACGTGCATTTCGATGCGTTCAAGATCCAGGGGGCCTATACGCACTATTCGGCGCCGGATTCCCCGGCAGGCGTGGCCGACACCGCCAATTACTACTGGCTAGGCGCCACCTACAACGTTCACCCGCGTTGGGCCGTCACGGCTGGCGGCTATTACGTGAAGGTCGGCGACGGCGCGGGCGATGCCGCGCACGATCCCTCCGGCCACGCGATGATGTACGTGCTCGGCACCACCTACAACCTGTCGAAGCGCACCTTTCTGTACGGCACGCTGGGCTACGTGAGCAACGGCAGCAATTCGAATTTTTCACTTGAAGCGTCGCCGCGCGATTCGGCCGGCAACACGAATCCGCTCGTAGGGGAATCGCAAACCGGCGCTTATGTCGGCGTGCTGCATCAGTTCTAGGGGCAGTCGGCGGCACGCTCCTGTCATCTCATCCACCGGAACAAGGAGTGTCCTCATGCAAAACGATCCCGCCCTCGACCAGCTGTGCATCAACACGATCCGCACGCTCTCGATGGACGCTGTGCAGAAGGCCAATTCCGGTCACCCCGGCACGCCGATGGCACTGGCGCCGGTGGCCTACCACTTGTGGCAGCACCATCTGCGCTACGACCCCGACGAGCCGCTCTGGCCGAACCGCGACCGCTTCGTGCTGTCGGTGGGGCATGCGTCGATGCTGCTGTATTCGCTGCTGCATCTGGCCAACGTCAAAGCCGTGGACGAGGGCGGCAAGCCGACCGGCGGGCCCGCGGTGTCGCTCGACGACATAGAACATTTCCGCCAGATCGACAGCAAAACGCCAGGCCACCCTGAATTCCGGCTGACCAGCGGCGTGGAGACCACGACCGGACCGCTGGGGCAGGGGCTCGGCAACAGTGTCGGCATGGCGATGGCCGCGCGCTGGTACGAAAGCCGCTTCAATCAGACGGATGCGCCTTTGTTCGATTATCGCGTCTACGCGCTATGCGGCGACGGCGACCTGATGGAAGGCGTCTCGCATGAGGCGGCCTCGCTCGCAGGCCATCTGAAGCTGTCGAATCTGATCTGGATCTACGACAGCAATCGCGTGACGATCGAGGGCCACACCGATCTCGCCTACAGCGACGACGTGGAGAGCCGCTTTCGCGGCTACAACTGGCACACGCTGCACGTGAGCGACGCGAACGACGCCGCCGCGCTTGAGGCCGCTCTCGTCGAAGCGAAGAGCGTGACCGACAGGCCGACGATGATCGTGGTACATAGCATCATCGGCTGGGGGGCGCCGCATAAGCAGGACACCTCGGCGGCGCATGGCGAACCGCTCGGCGTCGACGAGGTAGCGCTCGCCAAGAAGGCATACGGCTGGCCCGAAGATAAATTCTTCTACGTGCCCGACGGCGTGCACGAACGTTTCGCGCAGGGCATCGGCGCGCGCGGCAAGGCTGCGCGCGAGCAATGGCAAGCGAACTACGCTTCTTACCAGCAGCGCTACCCGGAACTCGCGAGCGAGTTCGCGCAGATCGACGCGCATGAATTGCCGGCGGATTGGGACGCCGATATTCCGTCATTCGATGCGGACCCGAAGGGCATGGCTACGCGCGAATCGTCAGGCAAGGTGCTCAACGCGATTGCCGCTCGCGTTCCGTGGATGATCGGCGGCGCGGCCGACCTCGCTCCCTCCACCAAGACCAATCTGAAATTCGAAGGCGCGGGCAGTTTCGAACACGACAGCTACGGCGGCCGCAATCTGCACTTCGGCATCCGCGAACATGGCATGGGCGCCGCCGTGAACGGCCTCGCCCTGTCGAAGCTGCGGCCGTACGGCTCGACCTTCCTGATTTTCAGCGACTACATGAAGCCGCCGATCCGCCTCTCCGCGATCATGGAAGTGCCGGCGATTTATGTGTTCACGCACGACTCGATTGGCGTCGGCGAGGATGGTCCGACGCATCAGCCGATCGAGCAACTCGCTTCATTACGCGCGGTGCCGGGGTTGACGGTGCTGCGTCCGGGCGATGCCAACGAAGTGGCGGAGGCGTGGCGCGTCGCGCTGGCCGATCCGCACCGGCCGTCGTGCATGGTCGTCACGCGTCAGGCGTTGCCGACGCTTGACCGCAGCCGTTATGCCGCCGCCAGCGGCACGCGCCGGGGCGCGTATGTGCTTGCCGATGCGCCCGCCGGGCAGAAGCCGCAGGTGATCCTGATGGCGACCGGCAGCGAGCTCTCGCTCTGCGTCGACGTGTACGAAAGGCTCGCGGGCGAGGGCGTTGCAGCGCGTGTCGTCTCGATGCCGTCGTGGGACATATTCGAGCACCAGGACGCGGCGTATCGGGACTCGGTATTGCCGCCGGACGTGGAGGCGCGCGTGGCCGTCGAGCAGGCGGCTTCGCTTGGCTGGGACCGCTATACGGGGCGGCTCGGCGCGCAGGTGGTGATGCATAGCTTCGGCGCGTCCGCTCCGCTGGCCGATCTGAAGACGAAGTTCGGTTTCACGCCGGATCACGTGTATGAGGTCGCGAAGCAGCAGATCGCGCGAGCGCAGTCGGCGAGCGGTAAAGCGTGAAGTCAGACGCTCACGGTTCGTTAGGCGGGTCCCTTGAGACCGCGCCTGCGTTCATCTCCGTGCCCACGCCCGTGAGCGTGCTTCGATAACCGCGCGACTTCATTTCGGCGAGGCGGCTCAGCGTGCGCGATAGGTCGTGCGCACCTTCAAGGCCGGTGAGCGCCGCTTCGATCGGAGCATCCGAAGCGATGAACAACGCACGCTTGCGGTCGTAGAAGATATCGACCAGCCAGACGAGCCGTTGCAGCGTGTGCGATTGAGCCAGCCAATCCGTGCGCAGATTGTCGAGAATCAGGCCGTGCCACCGCTCGGCGAGATCCAGATAGTCGAGGTGCGAGCGGCTTGCAACGCACAGGCTTTCGAAGTCCGCCCATAGCAAGGCCGCTCCCGCCGCGCGTGCGGCGAGCGGCCGGCCTGCGGCGCTCAGCGTGACCGGTTGCAATGTTTCGCTTCCTTCGTGGCGCACGAAAATTTGCCGTAGCGCGTCGCTGTTGGAAGGATCGAGCGGCGCGAAGAAACGCGGGACGCTCGCCTGCTCACCATCGAAACGATAGTCGCGCGCGCCGTCGAAATGAATTACGGTGAACGAGCGCTTGATCTGTTCGATGGTCGGCAGAAAACGTTCGTGAAACTCCGGATCGGGGAGCAGGCCGTCGGGCGCATAGTTCGACGTGAGCACGATGCGGGTGCCGAGAGTGATCGCGGTGTCGAGAAAGCGCCCCATCAGGAACGCGTCGGCGATATCGTGCACGTGGAATTCGTCGAAACACAGCAGGTCGATTCCGTCGAGCCATTGACGCGCAACCGAACCGAGGCGATCGTCGCCGCGCGGTTCGCTCACGAGCCGCCGGTTTATCTCGCGCAAAAACTCGTGGAAATGCAGGCGCCGTTTGCGGCATTGAGCCAGTTCGAAGAACGTATCGACCACGAGGCTCTTGCCGCGCCCGGGCAGGCCGTGACAATACACGCCCTGTTGTGCGAGCGCCGTGCCGGGTCGCGCGTGCTTGCCGTTTTCGCTACTTACGCCACCCGCGCAAGCCAGCCCAACGAGCGCCGCAATCGCGGCGCGCTGGCTCGCGTCCGGCACGATGCCGCGCGCCGCCAGTTCACGTGTGACCTGGGCTTCGTCAAGCATGGGCAGGCACTGCGGTGCCGCGCAAGACGGCACGAACTGGGAGCGTGGCGAATACGCTAGCGATGTGAGTGGGCATAAGCAACGGACGGCTGGCGAATATGGCGTCAGTTTAACAGCCGCGCTCACTGGTCAATCTCGCCGCTCACACCTGCTGCCGCGTCAATACCCGCTGCAACTCCCGCGGATCAACCGGCTTCGTGAAGTGATGATCGAAGCCGGCCGCTTCGGCGGTCTGCTTGTCTTGCTGCTGGCCCCAGCCGGTCACGGCGATCAGCAGGATGCCGGCGTCCGGGTAGTCACGACGAATCTGCCGCGCCACTTCGTAACCGTTCAGGCTCGGCAAGCCGATGTCGAGAATCACCGCATGCGGCGCGAACGCATCGACCAGATCGAGGCCCGCGAGCCCGTCGCCGGCCGTGCGCACTTCGTGGCCTTCGAGTTCGAGCACCATGGCGAGGCTCTCGGCTGCGTCGGCGTTGTCGTCGACGATCACGACACGCAGGCCGGCCGCCTGCTGCACCTCAGGCGGTGCGCTGTCGGACGGCAGGGCAGCGCCTTTCGAGAGCGGCAGGCGAATCACGAACTCGCTGCCCTTGCCGGGACCGCCGCTGTAGGCCGCGACTGTGCCGCCATGCAGTTCCGCGAGACCGCGCACGAGTGCGAGGCCGATGCCGAGACCGCCTTGCGAGCGGTCGAGCGCGGGCGCGAGTTGCGAAAACATCTCGAACACGCTGTCCAGATGTTCGCGAGGAATACCGATGCCGGAATCGCGCACGATGATCACCGCTTCGTCGCGTTCGCGTTGCGCGGAGAGCGAGATGCTGCCGCCAGGCGGCGTGTATTTGGCGGCGTTGTTCAGCAGGTTGAGGATCATCTGCGACAGGCGCGTGGGATCCGCGAACAGATAGAGCGGCTCGCGCGGCAGCGTCACGCTCAGATGATGCGACGACGCCTGCACGGTCGGGCGTGCCGCTTCCATGGCCGATTGCATCGCGCGTGCGAGTTCGAGCCGTTGCTTGCGCAACTCGAGCTTGCCCTGGGTGATGCGCGACACCTCCAACAGGTCGTCCACCAGATGCGTCATGTGCTGCAATTGACGGTCGAACACGTCGCGCGACCAGCTCAATTGCGGGTCGGCGAACTCCTTCAGCCGCAGAATCTCGAGCACGTTGCGCATGGGCGCAAGCGGATTGCGCAGTTCGTGCGCGAGCGTGGCGAGGAATTCGTCCTTGCGGCGATCGGCTTTCGAGAGTTCGAGATTGAGCCGCTTGAGTTGCTGATCGGTGCGCCTGCGCTCGGTAATGTCGCGATTGATGCTGACCGCGCCGTAGATGTCGCCACGCGAGTTCGCAAGCGGCTTGACCACCGTTTCGCACACGCCGCGCGAGCCGTCGCGCCGCACGAAGGGCAATTCGCTGCGCCACGTGCCGTCGGCGGCCAGCGCGGCGAGCGCTTCGCGCCGGATGCGCTGGGCATGCTCGGGCGGCAGGAAGAGCGAGACCGGCTTGCCGAGAATTTCGCGCATGCGATAACCCAGCATGCGTTCGCCGCCGCCGTTGAAGTCGGTGATATTGCCGCGCAGATCGGTGATCACGATCGCGTCGCTCAGGTGCTCGAAAATCGCCGCCTGGCGCAGCAGCCCGGTTTGCGCTTCCTTGCGTTCGGTGATGTCGATGCCGAGGCCGTAGATCATGAGCGGCTCGCCTTGGGCGTCGTAAGTGGCGCGCCCCCGGCCCTCCATCCAGCACCAGTCGCCGCTCGCATGCAGGAAACGGAATTCGGCGACGTAGTCGTCGCCGGCTTGCACGGCATGATCGACCGCCTCGTTGAGCGCAAGCAGGTCGCCGGGATGAATCAGTTCGAAGAAACCGCGCCGCGTGATCGCGAGACGTCCTTCGGCGTAGCCGGCGAGCGCTTCCAGTTCGCGGCTCCACCAGAATTTGCCTGACTTCGGCTCATGCGACCATGCGCCCATCCGCGCGCCGCGCATGGCGAGGCTCAACACGTCGCGGCTTTCCCGCAACTCTTTCTGCGCGATCTGATGTGCGGCTACGGAGGCCTCGGCGTTGCGCCGTGCGAGCAGCAAGTCCTGTTCGTACTTGTGGCGATCCTCGACCACCACGACCGCTACTTCGAGATAGTTCGTTTCGCCGTGACTGCGGCGCACCGCGTTGACCAGCATCGGCACCGTATGGCCGTCGCGATGCATCATGTCGAGCCTGAGTTCGTCCACCGAACCCTGCGTTTGCAGCAGCGGCGCCCAGCGCGTCCGGTAGAGCGCCTTGCCGCCGTCGCTCAGCAAATCCTGGAGTTTCCCACCTGCGGTGAGCTCCGCCGCGCTATAGCCGAGCCAGTCGCAGAAGGTCGTGTTCACGCGCAGGATGCGGCCGTCAGTATCGGTCACGAGCAGGCCGCAGGCGGCGTGTTCGAAGAGTGCATCGGCGGAAGGTAGCGGGGGGACCGTACTTTGCATCGGGTTACAGGCTCATTGGAGCGGGACAGCCGCGCATGTTTGCCGCACATGCACCCGCACCATGTTTAGTCCGTTGCCGGAAGTCAGCTCGTTATCGTGCCGCGTGATGCTCATTGTCAGGTCCTGATGTCTGCCGGGTCTAAAGCGATGATCGCGCGAGGCGTGCGCCTCGTCCAGCATCCATGCGAATGTTACCCCAGTCTTACGATGAAGCCACGGGCCGCGTACCATCACGCGTGCTCATGAGTTGCGCCTGACATGCAATCCGCATTGATCACGCGCAGCCAATTCGTGGCGGTTGAAAATTAGTTTGTATTGCGAATCAAATGACTATATGGCATCACGCAACGTGACCTGCCACGTCACACCAAACCCGCTGGAAAGCGAACAATTTGCGCTAGCGCGTGGCGTGACGATACGGGTGTTTAAAATCGTTCTCGGCGTTCAAGCCGCGTCACGAAGCGACATAACGGTCCAATTTCCATGCGTGCTGAATTGACTTTCCGGCCGGTATGCCAGCTTCGTGCGGGATAACCCGCTGAGTACAAATCCCTAACGCGTAGACGGCTTTTCGTCGCGTTTCGCCATTTTTTCCGCGCATAACGATGGTAGCCTCACTACAGGAGTTCGATGTCGTGCGCACGGATTGCAGCGTGAAGCGCACACCGCCGCGCACGGGAAAAGCCAGGGGAGAAGAGGGTGACGTTCGACGACCGAATGGAAGATAGCGACGACGTCGTGGTATGGCGGCCGATCCGCTATGCGATGACATCGCACCGGCGCGTCCTCGTGGTGGACGACTACCGGGAAGCGGCCGAAGCCTTGCAGATGGTGCTGACGGCCGACGGCTTCGAGTGCCGCGCGCTCGTTGATTCGCTCGCAGTGTGCGACATGGCTCGCGAGTGGCAGCCGTTCGCGGTGGTGCTGGACATCAAGATGCCGGGGCTCGACGGTCTGGAGCTGGCACGGCGTTTGCGCGCGCATCCGGATACCTCGCACATGCTGCTGATCGCCTGTACCGCTTTTGCCTCGCGCAACGACCGGGCACGCGCCAAGGCCGCCGGCTTCGACGCGCATTGCGCCAAGCCGCTCACGCCCGAGCGCCTGCTGCGGGTGCTTGAATCGGCGGCGGCGGTCCAGGTGGCGGGTGACTGCAAAAGACCGTGCGAGATTTGAAAGGCAGAACTCTGACGTAAAACGCATGGTGCAGGGTGCCGATATTCGGCTTTCTCCACAGTCAATTAATTAGGTATGTTGAGTAAATGGCGCGGTGCGGCGTGGGGTTGCTCCAGGCAAGGTTCTGGGGGCGCCGGGCCGGACTGTTGTTTTAAACCAAACGGGGTTCTGCCCGCCTGACTAGGGGGAACGGCTGAAGTGCGGTAAATTCCGGTAAATTCCGGTGAATTCCTGGAAAGGGAACCAGCGTGCGCGCAGGGCGTGGCACGCTGCGTGCAATGGCATTCCTGACCTGTATCGACCTTTCATGGAGATCGCCCCCGTGCAGCGTGCGGAACGTGTCACAGTCGATTTCCCGATGCCTTCGCGCAATTTCGCGGCCACGCGGCGCATGCTGCTGACCGTGCTCGCCGTGTCGATTGTGTTTCCTTTGGTGTGCCTCGCCGGTTACGGTTATCTGGACTACCAGCGCCGGATCGCCGATTCCAACGACATGATCGACCGCCTGGCGCGCGTGACGGAGGAACAGGCCGTCAAGGTGCTGGACCTCGACCAGCAGATGTCCTCGCGCATTGTCGACTTGCTCGGCAACAAGAACGACGCGCAAATCCGCGCGGGTGACGCCTTGTTGCACGACCGTTTGCGGGCCATCGGCGGCGATTTCCCGCAAGTGTCGTCCATTTTTCTGCTCGGCGTGAACGGCGACCTGCTGGTCTCGAGCCGCACGTTTCCCGCGCCGGTCATGTCGTTCGGTCAGCGTGACGACTTCACGATGGCGAAAGCGATGCGCCCGCAACCGTATTTTTCGCTGCCAATGACTGGCCCCGTATCGCAGACCAACGTATTCACCACCTCCACCGGCCGGGTGGGCGCGGACGGCCAGTTCCTCGGCGTGGTCTCGGTGGCGCTGCGCAGCGACTACTTTTTGCGCTTCTACCGTGATCTGACGAATGGCGATCCGGCGCTGGCGTTGGGCCTGTACCGCCAGGACGGCAGTCTGCTGGTGCGCTATCCGCCGTGGCCGGCGGGCGCGAAGCCCACCGCGCACAGCGCCTTCACCCAGGCGTTGCGGGACAAACAGCTGTTCGGCCATGTCCGTCTGAATTCAACGGTAGATGGCGTGGAACGCCTATTGGCGTTTCGCCGCGTCGGCGACTATCCGCTTTACGTGATGAGCGCTTACGCCACGTCCTCCATTGGCGCCGCATGGCGCGCGCACTTCATCATGATCGCAGTGCTTACGGCGGTGCCCTGCATGGCGATCTGGCTGCTGGTGTTCTACTCGCTGCGCCAGCTCGAAGGCGAGCGGCGCGCGTGGGAGCGCTGGCAGGGCGAAGTGGCGATGCGCCTCTCGGCCGAGGCATCCAGCCGGCAGCTGCAACGCATGGGCGCGCTCGGCAATCTGGTCGCCAATGTCGCACATGACTTCAACAATCTGCTGATGGTGGTCTCGGCCAACACGGAGCTTGCACGGCTCAAGCGTTACACCAACCTCGAAAAGGAAGTGCTCGCGGTGGAGCGCGCCACCGCCACTGCCGAATCGCTGACGCGGCGCTTGCTGAGCGTGGCGCGCAAGCAGCCTCTCAAACAGGAGCCGCTCAACCTGGCCACCTGGCTGCCGGCCGCGGCGCCGCTAATCGACGCGGCGCTCGGCGACAACATCGAACTGGCGCTGAACCTGGTCGATAACGTCTGGTCTGTGCTGGCCGATCCGACCGACCTTGAATTCGCGATCATGAACCTGGTCGTCAACGCGCGCGATGCGATGCCGCGCGGCGGCCGCTTCGTGATTCGTTGCCAGAACAACCGGCTGGTCGGCAGCGATACGCTGCTGCCCGATGGCGAATACGTGCTGATTGCGTGTTCCGACGACGGCATCGGCATGCCCGAAGCAGTGGTGCGGCGCGCCTTCGAGCCGCTGTTCACCACCAAGCTGCGCGGCTCGGGCGCGGGCCTCGGACTCGCCCAGGTGCTCGCCATGTGCGAACAGGCGGGCGGCACCGCGAAGATCGACAGCGTGCCGGGCAGCGGCACGACCGTCAGGCTGTATTTGCCTCGCCATCGCGAGCGCCATAGCGTGGCCGGCGTCGACACGGCGCAGCAGGCGGCGCCCGTCGCGGCCGGCGCCGTGCTGCTGGTGGAAGACAACGAGGACGTGGCGGCGGGTGTGGCTGCCGTGCTGGAGACCTTCGGCTGCGAGGTGCGGCATGAACCGACCGCCGACCAGGCGTTCGACGTGCTCACGGGCGGTGCCCGCTTCGAACTCGTGCTCTCGGACATCCAGATGCCGGGCAAGCTCAACGGCATCGACCTTGCGGAGAAAGTGCGCAGCGCGTGGCCTTCGCAGAAGATCGCGCTGATGACCGGCTACGCCGACGAACTCGAACGCGCGCGCCGGCTGGGCGTGGCGATACTCGCCAAACCGTTCAATATCGACGAACTGCACGCGCTGGTGGCCTGCGAACCGTGAAGTCCGCAAAGTAGTCCGCGGCGAAGTTCGCAATGAACTTCGCAAAACTCGAAGCGCAGGGCGCGGGTCAGTGGCACCCGTCGCCGGAATTAGCTTGGGGTTAGCTTCGAATTAGCCCTTTTCCTGCACCGCCTCATACGTCCCTAGCGCCGCGGCGCTGTTCAGACGCGCGCGTTTGAGCAGCGCCTGCTGCGCCGCGGCGACCTGGCTCGCCTGGCCTTTCCAGGCCTGCAACGGCGGCTCCTGCAGCGCGCGGCCATAGGAGAAGCTCAGGTTCCACGGCAGCGGCCCGAGTCGATTCATCGCGTCCAGATTCGCCGTGGCCTCCTCAGGCGTTTGCCCGCCCGACAGGAACACGATGCCCGGCACCGCCGACGGCACGGTGCGCTTGAGCACCCGCACGGTATGCGCGGCGATCTCCGCAACCGTCGACGGCTGCGCGTGTTCCGAACCGGCAAGCACCATGCTCGGCTTCAGCAGAATGTGTTCGAGCACCACGCGATGCCGGTGCAACGCATGGAACACCTCGTGCAGCACGGCCTCGGTGACCTCGGCACTGCGTGCGAGCGTGTGCTCGCCGTCCATCAGCACTTCCGGCTCGACGATCGGCACGATGCCGGCTTCCTGCGAAATGGCCGCGTAGCGCGCGAGCGAATCGGCATTCGCTTCGATCGCGAGGCGGCTCGGCAGGCTGGCGGTGATGTTGTAGACCGCGCGCCATTTGGCGAAGCGCGCGCCTTGCCGTTTGTAGTCGACGAAGCGCCGGGCAAGGCCGTCCAGGCCCTCGGTGATTTCGTCGCCGGGGGCCAGCGCAAGTGGAATCTTGCCGAGATCCACCTTGATGCCGGGAACGATGCCGTTTTTCGCGGCCAGTTGCGGGAACGGCGTGCCGTCGTCCGCCTTCTGGCCGAGCGTTTCTTCGTACAGGATCACGCCGCTGATGAACTCGCCGAGCCCCGGCGTGGTGAGCAGCAGATTGCGATAGGCGCGCCGGTTTTCCTCGCTCGATTCGAGGCCGATCGTCTTGAAGCGTTTGGCGATGGTCGGGCCGCTTTCGTCGGCGGCCAGCAGCCCCTTGCCGGGTTGCGCCATGGCCTCGACGGTGGCTTGCAGTTCGCTACGGGTGTCCATGAGGTGTGCTCCTTCTGATCCGGTTGGCGGATGAAATCTTGCAGCAGTCTCTCAACCACGCATCTTGCGAGAGGCGGTAGGGCGGTGCGCGCCGCCCTACCGTGAAAGGTCAAAGGGTCGCGAACGCGTCCTCGATGTCCGTCGCGCTGGCCGGGCGAACCACCCGCGCGACTTCGGCGCCGTCACGCATGAGGATGAGCGTGGGCCACAGCTTGACCTTGAACGAACGCCCGAGCGGCCGGCCGGGGCCGTCTTCGATCTTCAGGTGCCTCAGGCCCGCGTGAGGTTCGAGCGCTCTTGCAATCGACGCTTGCGCGCCTTGGCAAATGCCGCACCAGTTCGTGCCGAATTCGACGACGGTGTCGCCCGGCAGAGCGTCGAGTTCGGCTCGGGAAGGGGCGTGGGAAGAATAGGCGGTCGGGGTGGTCATGCGTGCTCCGCAGCGGTTTGATCTGTTCAGGCAAGGGGGCGTAGCGTGATTCGCGCGGCATCCCTGCGCGTGGATTTGCCAAGAGTAGCAGCTATGCCGGGGATCGTCAGTGAGCGGGGCACCGGCTGGAAGATTCAAATTTGGGATAGGGCGGTGCGGGTTTACGCGCCCGCAAGCCGGGTTGATAATGCCCCGGCTGTCGCGTGGCCTTGTGGCCTCGCGGCCAAGCGATCCGCGGCGCGCATCGCGCCTGACCGGATTGCGCTTCCTGACCCATCGCCACTCGTGTTGAAAACCTCACGTTTTTTCGACCTGCTGCGCATTCCCGGCTTCAAGCCGCTAGCCGCCGCCACCCTCATGCTCGGCGTGGCGATGTCCTTCACCGCTCCGTATCTCTCGCTGTTCGGCGTCGAACGCGCCGGCATGACGCCGTTCAGGCTCGGTGTGTTCATGACGCTGATCGCGTCGAGCGGCGTGCTGGCCAGTACGCTGGCGGGCCGTTGGAGCGACGCGAGCGGACGGCACCGGCCATTGCTGCTGGCGGCGCTGGTGGCCGCCACCCTCGGTTATCTGTGTCTATGCGTGGTGCGCGACTACCGCTTGCTGCTGGTGATCGGGATCGTCTTTATCGGCGCGGGCGGCTCTGCCATTTCGATGGTGTTTTCGTTCAGCCGCGCCGCGCTGCCGGTCGCGGACCCCGCCAAGCGCGTATTCGCCAGCGCGACCTTGCGGACTATCCTGTCGGCGGCGTGGGTGTTCGGGCCGTCGGTGGGCGCGCTGGTGCTCGCCGCCAGCAGTTTCTACGGGCTCTTCCTGTTCGCGGCGGCCAGCTTCGCTGCCTGCGCGACGATCGTGTGGCGCATGCGCGAACCGCAAGGCCATCTCGGCGACCACACCGTGGAAGATACCGCGTCGGAGCCGTCGGCCTCGATTACGGTGCCGCCGCTGACCGCCCCCGGCGAAGACGCGCACGAGGACCTGCCCGGCGTCGCGTCGGCCCACGACATTGGCCGCGCGGTGGCCGCGCTTACCTTGCTCGGGCTCGCCGCGAACGCCACCATGATCGTGCTGCCGCTCTATATCGTGCATGGCCTTAACGGCACGCATCTGGACGTGTCCATCATGCTCGGCCTCGGCGCCCTGATGGAAATTCCGATGATGCTCGCGCTCGGCGCGAAGTCGTCGGCCTTGCACAAGCCGAACTGGCTCGCCGCGTGCGCCGCCGTGCATGCGCTGTACTTCGTCGGCATGGCGGTGGCAGGCAACGTCCATGTGCTGATCCCCATGCAGATATTCAACGCATTCGTGGTTGCCGTGACCTCGTGCCTCGGCATGACGTATGTGCAAGACCTGATGCCGCGCGCGCCGGGCCGCGCCACGGCATTGTTCTTCAACGCCGCGCGGGTCGGGTCGATTCTGTCGGGCGTGTTGTCGGGTTTGCTGGTGCAGGCGTTCAGCTATCGCGGAACCTTTCTGGTCTGCGGCTTGCTCGCACTCGGTGCGCTGGTGCTGTTCGCCGTGCCGGGTGAGCGTTACCCGCTGATGTGGCAGGCCATCAAGCGTTTTGTGCGCTCGCAATATGAAAAGCTTCAGACCCGCCGACCATAGGCAATAGCGCCGCAAGAAGTGGGCGGCGGGCGACCTTGCGGCGAGCCAAACCTCGGCAAAGAGGCGTATCGTCTTTCGATCACTCACGCGAAACAACGAAGCAGGTCGAGCAGCGAACCAGGTACTTTCAGGAGCGAGCTATGCAGCTAGGCATGATTGGATTGGGACGCATGGGCGCCGACATGGTGCGGCGCCTGACGAAGGGCGGTCAGCAATGCATCGCTTACGACGTGCAAGCGGCGGCGGTGGAGAAGCTGAAACAGGAGGGCGTGGCAGGTGCATTGTCGCTGCAGGAGCTGGTCGCGCAACTCGAGAAACCGCGCGCCCTGTGGCTGATGGTGCCGGCCGGCGTGGTCGACGCTACGCTCGACAAACTGGTGCCGCTGCTGGAGTCGGGCGACATCGTGATCGACGGCGGCAACTCCTACTACCACGACGACATTCGCCGCAGCACCGCGCTGGCCGCGCGCCAGCTTCATTATGTGGATGTCGGCACGAGCGGCGGCGTGGCGGGACGTGAACGCGGCTACTGCCTGATGATTGGCGGCGAGCCAGAGGTCGTGAAGCGGCTCGAACCGATT
>DASVNP010000462.1:0-7927 GCA_036383775.1 Paraburkholderia sp.
ACGATCACGAAGAAAGTCCGCACCATGCCGACCGATCCGGCGCGCGTGCGCCGCACCGACCCGGGCGATCCGGACAAGTGCCCGGTGTGGCAGCTGCATCAGGTCTACACGGATGAGGCCACGCATGAATGGGTGCAGAAGGGCTGCCGTTCGGCCGGGATTGGCTGCCTCGAGTGCAAGCAGCCGGTGATCGAGGGCATTCTGCGCGAGCAGCAGCCGATGCTCGAGCGCGCCCAGAAGTACATGGACGATCCGTCGCTGTTGCGCGCGATCGTCGCCGACGGCTGCGACAAGGCCCGCAAGTTCGCCACGGAAACGATGCGCGACGTGCGTGAGGCCATGGGCCTGTCGTACAACTGACGGGCCGCGCCGCCGTGATGAGTACTCCCGCTGCCGCCGTGCATGGGTTGGGCGAGCCGTCGCCGTGGGTGCGCGATTGGGCGCATCTGGTCGCCGCGGGCGGCGCGGTGCTCGACGTCGCGTCCGGGGCGGGGCGGCATGCGCGTTTCTTTGCGTCGCGCGGGCATCCGGTCACGGCCATCGACCGCGATTGCGCAGCGCTTGACTTGCTGTGCGACGTCCCGCTTGTTACGCCGCTCGTGGCCGATCTGGAAGGCGCCGCGTGGCCGTTGCCCGCTGACGCGAAATTCGCCGCCGTCGTGGTGACGAACTACCTGCACCGGCCGCTTTTCGAGTCGCTGTTGCAGGCGCTCGCGCCCGGCGGCGTACTGGTTTACGAGACCTTCGCGCAAGGAAACGAAAGCGTCGGCAAGCCCTCTAACCCGGCGTTTCTGCTCGCGCCCGGCGAGCTCCTCGAACGGGTGCGCGGCCGCCTGCGGGTGGTCGCATTTCAGGACGGCTATCTCGCGCAGCCGCGCCCGGCCTACGTCCAGCGGATCTGCGCAATTCTGGAGGCGGAGCGCTCAGACGATCCCATGCAGGCGGCATCTCCGCGTTGTTACGGGTTGGCTGGCTAATCCGCTACAATCGCGGTTTACCTGATCAAATTCATGGCGTTTCATGACTAACGGCAACCAAAGCGGCACTCAAGGCAACAGCAACGACGGCGTCAAGATTCGCGGCAGCATTCCCGCCATCATCACCCCGATGCTCGAAGACGGCAGCCTCGATCTGCCGGCGTTTCGCAAACTGATCGACTGGCACGTCGAAGAGGGCACGAACGCGCTCGTGGTGGTCGGCACGAGCGGCGAGTCCGCTACGTTGTCGGTGGAAGAGCACGTGCTGATGGTCAAGACCGCAGTCGAGCACACGGCGGGCCGGATTCCGGTGATCGCGGGCTCGGGCGGCAATTCCACCTCGGAAGCGATCGAGTTGACCCGTCAGGCCAAGGAAGTCGGCGCGGACGCGACGCTCCAGGTCGTGCCGTACTACAACAAGCCGACGCAGGAAGGCATTTATCGCCACTTCGCGAAGATCGCCGAAACCGTCGATCTGCCGGTGATTCTGTACAACGTGCCGGGCCGCACCGTGGCGGACATGAGTAACGAAACCATTCTGCGCTGCGCGCAGGTGCCCGGCATCATTGGTGTGAAGGAAGCAACCGGCAACATCGATCGCGCCGCGCATCTGATCAAGTTCGCACCGGCGCACTTCGGCATCTACAGCGGCGACGATCCCACTGCGATCGCGCTGATGCTGCTCGGCGGCCATGGCAATATTTCGGTTACCGCCAACGTCGCGCCGCGCGCCATGAGCGAGCTGTGCAAGGCCGCTCTGGCCGCGGACGCCAAAACCGCACGTGAAATTCATCTGAAACTCCTGTCGCTGCATAAGAACCTGTTCATCGAATCGAACCCGATTCCCGCGAAATGGGCAGTGCAGCAACTGGGTCGTGTGCAGGGCGGAATCCGCCTGCCGCTTACGCCGCTCGACGCGCAATACCACGAGGTGGTGCGCGGCGCGCTTCGCGAAGCGGGTCTGCTGGGGTAAGCGGCTCGTCCGCAGTACCCATAGCGCTAACGCAAGCCTGTCACCGGCAATCCCTTAACCGACGTCGATCCAGCCCACGTTCCCGGCACACAGAACCACGGCACCGCGTTCCAGCATCACGAAGGACCTCATGAAACGTTCCGCACTTTCCCTCCACGCAACCCGCATGGCGGCGCTGGCGCTTGCCCTCACGACGCTCGCCGGCTGTGACACGCTGAACGACTGGTTCGCTTCCGACCGCGTCAACTATAAAGGCGCGGGCAGCGCGCCGCCGCTCGCCGTACCTGGCGATTTGAGCACCACGCCGACCGATCAGCACTACGTTGCGCCGTCGGCCAATCTGGCGCTGGGCGGCGCGCAACAGCGCGCAGTCACGGCCGCGGGCAATTCGACCGAAGGCCAGCCGAACGCACAGGATCCGCTCGGCATGCACATCGAACGCGACGGCGATCGCCGCTGGCTGGTCGTCGACGGCCGTACGCCGGAACAACTGTGGCCCCAGTTGCAGGAGTTCTGGCAGGAAAACGGCTTCGTGTTGAAGACCGACGCGCCGGCCACCGGCATCATGACGACCGACTGGGCTGAAAACCGCGCCAACATTCCGGACGACTGGTTCCGCCGCACCGTTGGCAAGGTGATCGACTTCGCTTACTCGTCGGGCACGCGTGATAGCTTCCGCACGCTCGTCTCGCGCGCGCCGGGCGACACCACGGATATCTCCATCACGCACAGCGCAATGGAAGAAATGATGACGGGGCAGGACAAGACGTCGTCGCGCTGGGAAGAGCGGCCGCGTGATCCGGCGCTCGAAGCGCTGTTCCTTACCAAGCTGATGCAGAAGTTCGGCCTGACAGAGGCGCAATCCAAGCAGCTGCTGACCGACGCGCGTCCGGCGACCGCGCCGGCCACGATCGACCAGAGCGCGGGGGCGTCCACGCTCGATCTGCAGGAATCGTTCGATCGTGCATGGCTGCGGGTGGGCCTCGCGCTCGACCGCACCAACTTCACGGTCGACAACCGCGATCGCGCGAAGGGTATCTACTACGTGCGTTACGCGGACTCGATGCAGGAGCTGAAGAAAGAAGGCCTGCTCGGCAAGCTGTTCTACAGCGGCAATTCGTCGAAGAAGCCAGGTCAGGAATTCCTCGTCAATGTGCGTTCGAAGGGCGACACGGTGACGCAGGTCGCGGTGGTTGACGCGAACGGGCAGGTGGACAATTCGACCGACGCGCAGCGCATCGTGACGCTGCTGCACGCGCAACTGAACTAAGCGGACCGTGAGGTTCGCGAGTCTCGGCAGCGGTAGCGAAGGCAATGCCTTGCTGGTGGAAGCGCAAAGCGGCGCGACCACCACGCGCGTGCTGCTCGACTGCGGCTTTTCGGCGCGGGAAGTCGAGCGGCGTCTGACGCGGCTTGGCGCGAGCGTCGAAGGCCTCGACGCCATTCTGATCACGCATGAACACAGCGACCACATTGGCAGCGCGCTGACCCTGGCGCGCAAGTGGTCGATTCCGCTGTATATGAGCTGGGGCACCGCCCGCGCGGTGGGCGCCGACGAAGCCGATATCGACCTGCAGGTGCTGTGGGGCGACGAAGCGGTGGCGATCGGCGACCTCAGCATCCTCCCTTATACCGTGCCGCACGACGCCCGCGAGCCGTTGCAATACGTGCTGTCGAATGGCGCGAGCCGGCTTGGCGTGCTGACCGATGTGGGCACGTCAACGCCGCATATCAGCGCGGTACTGAGCGGCTGCGACGCGTTGGTGCTCGAATGCAATCACGACGTGCGGATGCTGGCTGGCAGCCGCTACCCGCAATCGTTGAAGGCGCGCATTGGCGGCAATCATGGGCATTTGAACAATGACGCGGCGGCTGAGATTCTGGCCTCGCTCGACCGTTCGAGGTTGCGCCACCTGGTGGCCGCGCATCTGAGTCAGCAGAATAATTTGCCGGAACTGGCACAGGCCGCGATGGCTGGCGTGCTGGGCGCGGCGTCGACGGAAGTGGTGGTGGCTTCGCAGGACGAGGGTTTCGCGTGGCTGAGCGTGTGAGGTGACTCTGAGGTTTGTTGCCTGCCGTACGCGCCCCGTGCGGCGGACGCCTTGGCCTAATGAAAAAGCCCATAACGATCGCTCGTTATGGGCTTTTTCTTCAGGGCGGGCGCGTTGAGCGCCGCGCCCCGAACCGGGTTTAGTTGCGGTTGCCGCCGAAAATGCCGAGCAGCGCCAGCAGGTTGACGAACACGTTGTACAGATCCAGGTAGATCGCGAGCGTGGCGGTGATGTAATTCGTTTCGCCGCCATTCACGACGCGCTGAACGTCGAACAGCATGTAGGCCGAGAAAATCACGATGGCCATGACCGACACCGTGAGCATCAGCGCCGGCAGATGCAGGAACACGTTCGCGACCGAGGCGAGCAGCAGCACGATCACGCCCATGAACAGCCACTTGCCGAGACCGGAGAAGTCGCGCTTGCTGACCGTGGCGATCGTTGCCATGGCCGCGAAGATCACACCAGTGCCACCAAAGGCGAGCATGATCAGCGACGGGCCGTTAGAAAAACCGAGCACGAAGCTCAGGATGCGCGACAGCATCAGGCCCATGAAGAACGTGAAGCCGAGTAGCACGAACACGCCGACGGCGCTGTCTTTGGTTCTCTGGATGGCGAACATGAAGCCGAAGGCGATCGCGAAGAACGCCAGCATGCTCATGGCCGGGCTGGTGGCGGCGAACAGCGAGAAGCCGGTGGCGACGCCGACCCACGCGCCGAGCACGGTCGGAATCATGGACAGCGCCAGCAGCCAGTAGGTGTTCCGTAGCACGCGGTTGCGCGTTTCGACCGTGCTGACCGCGCCATTGCGGCCAAAGCTATACGGATGATCGTTCATGGTCTCTCCTTACCTCAGAAGCGTGTTGCGTATGGTTGTGCAGCGGGTTGGGAAGCGGAGTGCGCAGCGCCGGTGGACATTTCCTGCCGCTGGTCGCGAGGCTCACATCCCTAAGATTGGCGCAAGGGCAGGGAGTTTCAATGCCCTTAACTTGCCCACACCGCCTACGCTACCAGTATTCAGAAACTCCTGCTTGGAGTCTTTCAGTGTTGTAAGGGTTCAATCGCAATCATACACTGGAACATGCTACAATTGCGGATTCATTTGAATCTGTAACCTCTTAATTTTTTGGAGTTTTTATGGCGCTCGAACGCACCCTGTCGATTATCAAGCCGGACGCAGTGGCCAAGAACGTGATCGGCCAGATCTACACCCGTTTCGAAAACGCGGGTCTGAAGATCGTGGCATCGCGCATGGTCCACCTGTCGCGCGCAGACGCAGAGAAGTTCTACGCCGTGCACGCTGCACGTCCGTTCTTCAAGGACCTGGTCGATTTCATGATCTCGGGCCCGGTGGTCGTGCAGGCGCTGGAAGGCGAAAACGCCATCCTGAAGCACCGTGATCTGATGGGTGCAACGGACCCGAAGAAGGCGGAAAAGGGCACGATCCGCGCCGACTTCGCCGACAGCATCGACGCGAACGCAGTGCACGGTTCCGACGCGCCTGAAACGGCAGCAGTCGAAATCGCGTTCTTCTTCCCGCAAGTGAACGTCTACTCGCGTTAAGCCGGTATGCATAGCCTGGAAAGCCGGGCTTGCCGTTTGCGGTTCGTGCAGCCGATCTGATTTATCGCACGAATCGTCCGGCAAAGTAGTAAGGTAAAAGCAGCAGGAATGGGCGCGAACGGCATTGCGTTCATGCAGCTTGTTGCATGAACGTAGTCTCGCACTGAAATGGCAGGATTCGACATGACGAGCAGTCCCACCGTCAACCTTCTCGACCTCGACGCCCAAGGGCTCGTCGCCTACTGCGACAGCCTGGGCGAGAAGCCGTTTCGCGCCAAGCAATTGCAGCGCTGGATCCACCAATACAACGCTGCCGACTTCGACGGCATGACCGATCTGGCGAAGTCCTTGCGCGAAAAGCTCAAAGGGCGCGCCACGATCTCGATGCCCGGCATCGTCAGCGACCATATTTCGACCGACGGCACACGCAAGTGGCTGATCGACGTCGGCAACAGCAACGCGGTCGAAACCGTTTATATCCCCGAAGAAACCCGCGGCACGCTGTGCGTGTCCTCGCAGGCCGGCTGCGCGGTGAACTGCCGCTTCTGCTCGACCGGCAAACAGGGTTTCTCCCGCAATCTCACCACCGGCGAGATCATCGGCCAGCTGCGCATGGCCGAGTTCGCGCTGCGCGCGTCGCGCGGTGGCGACGGCGGCCGCGCCACGGGCGGCGACGGCAAGGGCGAGCGGGTCGTCACGAATGTCGTGATGATGGGCATGGGCGAGCCGCTGCTCAATTACGACGCGGTCGTGCCGGCCATGCGCCTGATGCTCGACGACAACGCCTACGGCTTGTCGCGCCGGCGCGTCACGTTGTCCACTTCGGGCGTCGTGCCCATGATGGACCGGCTCGGCGCCGATCTGCCGGTGGCGCTGGCGGTTTCATTGCATGCGCCGAGCGATCCGCTGCGCGACATGCTGGTGCCGCTGAACAAGAAGTATCCGCTGCGCGAATTGATGGCCGCTTGCCAGCGCTATCTGAAGGTCGCGCCGCGCGATTTCATTACCTTTGAATATTGCATGCTCGACGGCGTGAACGACAGCGAGGCGCAGGCGCGCGAGTTGCTGGCCGTTACGCGCGACGTGCCGTGCAAGTTCAACCTGATTCCGTTCAATCCGTTCCCTGAGTCGGGCCTCATCCGCTCGAAGCCGGAGCAGATCAAGCGGTTTGCACAAGTGTTGATCGACGCGGGCGTCGTCACCACGGTGCGCAAGACACGCGGCGATGATATCGATGCTGCCTGCGGTCAGCTGGCCGGTGCGGTGAAAGACCGCACGCGCCTCGCTGAACGCACCGGGAAGGCGGCTAAAGTTATCGAGGTTCGTGCCGTGTAATCGTACCAGGTGGTGGGCGCAGGCATGGAGCGGAAAGCTCCGTGAAAGTGCAGAAGTCCGCCATGTCAGGGGCGATTGAAAAGAAAGTTTGCAGAAGCGATCGGAAGCGGCACACAAGGCCGCACATTTTGTTATAAACGGTCTGCGATTCTGGCGTGAGCTTCGAGCCCGTCCAGATTGCACCAGTGAAAAAAGAATCGACGCGAAAGGATTTGGGATGAGTGAGCCGCAGCACCCGCAGCCGCAGGACACAGACACGAACGAAGGCCATCCGGAGCCAGTCGCCCGGGCGGTAGTGCAGCCTGTTGTGCAGCCAGGGATGGAATCGTTGGCAGCGGTGGGGGCGCGCTTGACCCAATTGCGTGAATCGAAGGGCTGGACGATCGACGACGTGTCCGCGCGTCTGAAAGTGTCCGCCATCAAGTTGCGCGCACTCGAATCGGGCGACATCAGTCATTTGCCGGACACGACCTTCGCGCTGGGTGTGGTGCGCAGCTACGCGAAGATGCTCGGCGCGGATCCCGCGCCGTTCACCCAGGCTTTGCGCCGCGAGAAGGGTGTGCCCGCGCCGGATCTGTCCATGCCGGCGTCGTCGGGTAAGGATCTGCCGCGCGGCCGCGTGTCGCTCTCGCTGGGTGGCGGCGGGCAAAAGAGCCGCTCCTGGCTGTGGGGCGTGGCGGCGGTGATCGTCGCCGTGATCGCGCTGGGCATGTGGCATACCAATGGCGGCGATTCGTCGGCCTGGCTTGCACGCTTGAAGGCAAGCGCGAATGGTGCTGCCGGCGGCGCGACCGGTGCGTCGGGCGCGGTGGCGCAAGGTCAGCCGGCGGGTTCGGAGGCTACGGCGGAAGAGCCGGCTTCGGCGCCGCAGACGGAAGCGCAGGCGCAGCAGGTCCAAACACAGGCCGCGGATGACAACGCGGCGTCGGCCACGCCGATGCCCGCGCCGCTGGCCACGGGTACGGCGCCGGCTTCGGCGCCGGCCGTTACGGCAACCGCAGCCGCACCGAAGCCCGGCTCGCAGGCCA
>DASVNP010000463.1:0-14971 GCA_036383775.1 Paraburkholderia sp.
GAGTCGAGTAGCCGATGGAGCCGTTTCCGCCAATATTCGGCTGGCAGAATCGGACCGTCTTCAAACCCGCATAACGACGGACGCATCACGCACTCGATGTGTGCGATGTCCTCATCGATCAATATACCCATGCCCGCCCCCAGTGCATTTTCGAATACTGTTCAATGACGTGTTTTTCATTCATGTGTGATCGGTACTATAGGTCTATCTACCTTTGAAATCCAATCTTGAATCGTGCATTTGACGAATCGATGCCTATCCGTAAATGGACGGATAGGAAATTATTTAAAAAAACGCGCGATTCAAACACCTTTCTGCTTTCACGTAGAGCTATATGGCGAAGCAGGGGCTCCTTGTGTGAGCGTACTTCTGGCGGGTATTCAATGTGCATGATGTTCGCCGGGTGGAGAACTAATCAAATGACGTCGCCGCCGCGTGGTGCAACAGCGAAGAGCCAGTTTATTGGCGAATGCAGCGCCTGTTACGTGCCGCGCGATGGTGCACACCGGGTGACTTCGGGCTCGTCGAATCGTGCAAACGGGCATGGGGTGGCGAAGCCTTGACAACGGCGCAATGGCTCCTACTATCGATTGACTGACCCGTGCCAGCACGAGAGCAAAGTCTGTCTTTCTGTCCCTGATGTGGGAAGTGGCGGGCGAAGGTGAGCGGCCGTCGCGGCGACCTGAGGTTGTCGGCGAACAATGTATGTCCCTGCACCTAATGCTCTCAGGAAGGCCGTTTAGATTTGCCTCGGCTGAATGATTGGGGCGCTGTCTCGACAAGATCCGAAAACGACTTGCTGCTGAGTTTCGGACGCACAAGGTGGCTGGCCGATGCTGCGAGGGCGCGTAGGGAGGAACGACATGTTCACTCGATCCCAATCACGATTCCTGGCAATGGTTCTGATGCTTGTCGCTGTTTTTTGTACGTCATCCGAAGCAATAGCGCAAACCGCCCGCCAACTCGTCACTCAGATTGTCGACGAGCGACAGACCATGGAGCTGACCGGCAATATCCGGCCCGAGGCCAGCGCGCAGAACGATCGCGGGCGGGTCGACGACACGCTTGTGCTCGACCACATGCAGCTTCTGCTCAAGCGCCCGGCCGAGACCGAAGCGGCGCTCGTGCGCTTCATCGATCTACTCCATGATCCGAAGTCGCCTTATTTCCATCAGTGGCTTACGGCCGGGCAATTCCGCGCGGATTTCGGTCCGGCAGACGCCGATGTGAGCATAATCAGCACTTGGCTTTCGAGGCATGGACTCACGGTGAACGGCGTGCAGGCAGGTGGGATGGTGATCGACTTCTCGGGAACCGCCGGGCAGATCCGCGACGCGTTCAAGACGGAAATACATCGGTTCGACGTGGGTGGTGCCGGGCATATCGCGAATATGAGCAATCCGCAGATTCCGGCAGCGCTTGCGGATGTGGTGAGTGGGGTCGTGTCACTGAATGACTTCCGGCCACACACCAATTTCAAGTCCAGACCGGAATACACGTACACCAGTGGTAGTTCGACCTATCATGCGGTCGCTCCGGCGGATCTCGCTACGATCTACAACGTGAACCCCGTATTTCGTGCCGGCATCGCCGGCCAGGGGCAGACGATCGTCGTGATCGAGAACACCAACGTTTACAGTCCAGCCGACTGGACGACCTTCCGCTCAGCCTTCGGATTGTCCGCCTACACGTCGGGCTCCTTTACGCAAATCCATCCGTCGCCGGCCAGTGGCGCCAACAATTGCACGAATCCCGGCGTCGTTGCCGGCAACGAGAGAGAAGCGGAACTGGACGCGGAATGGGCCAGTGCCGCGGCCCCAGGCGCGGCCGTCGTACTCGCGTCCTGCGGGGACACCAGTACCACGTTCGGCGGTCTGATCGCGCTCCAGAACCTCGTAAACAGCGGCAACCCACCGGCAATCATCAGCATCAGCTACGGCGAATGCGAGGCGTTCAACGGGGCCGCCGCCAATGCCGCTTACCTTACGGTCTACCAGCAGGCGGTCGCCCGCGGCATTTCAGTTTTTGTCTCGGCCGGTGACGAAGGGGCCGCGAGCTGCGACGCAGATCTGGCAAATGCGACCCACGGGATCGGGGTCAACGGCTTTGCCTCGACGCCGTACAACGTCGCGGTTGGAGGCACTGATTTCGGCGACACCTATGCCCGGACCACGGCTTCTTACTGGAGCGCAGCCAATACCGCGACCGGCGGCTCGGCGATATCTTACGTCCCGGAAATCCCGTGGAACGATTCCTGCGGCAGCGTGCTGATTGCTGCGGCGAGCGGCTACAGCACGACCTATGGCACGACTGGTTTTTGCAATAGTGCGACCGGCAAGGCCTATTACCTGACAACGGCGAGCGGCAGCGGTGGGCCGAGCGGGTGCGCGGCGGGTGCGCCGTCGGTAAGTGGCGTCGTGAGCGGAACGTGCCGCGCGTATGCCAAGCCGGTCTGGCAGTCGCTGCTGCTATTGCTGGGCAACCCGGCCGACGGCGTGCGTGACCTTCCTGACGTCTCCCTCTTCGCGGCCAACGGCGTGTGGGGCCACTACTACATTGTCTGCGACTCTGATGTGCCGGATGGCGGTGCGGCTTGCACGGGCGCCCCGAGCGGGTGGGCCGGCGGCGGAGGCACGTCATTTGCCGCGCCGATATGGGCCGGGTTCCAGGCCTTGGTGAACCAGGCGACCGGGGCCCGGCAGGGCAATCCGAACCCGGTCTACTACTCCCTCGCATCCACGGAATATCTGTTGGGCGGGACCAGCACCTGTAATTCGAGTCGCGGCAATGGAGTTGCCAGCAACTGCGTCTTCTATGACGTCACGCTCGGCGACATGGACGTCAACTGCACGGGCACGATCGATTGCTATCGCCCGAGCGGCAATTACGGCGTCCTCTCAACGAGAAACAGCAGCTATTCGAAAGCGTACGGCACCGGTGCGGGTTGGAACTTTGCCACCGGCATCGGCACGGTCAACGTCACCAATCTGGTGAACGCCTGGCCGCGTTGACCGGTTCGATAAGAGAAGGTGTGGAGGGTACGCGCGCCGTGCAGGAAGCCCCTTGGGGCAGCGGCGCTCGCGTTCGCGCGTCGGTTGCAGGCCGCGCGCGATGTCGAAACGGCGCTGACCGGAAGCCTCGTCCACGCGTTCAGCGAAGCAACGCTTGGGCCGCTGGGGAGCCTGCTGCCGCAACCGCATGGATCGGTTGCAAGCCTGCTGCAATGGCTGTGCCAGATTGGGGAATGGGACCGATCCGGGAGACGCCCACATTGACGGTGGTTAGGACAGAATGCATGCCCTGAATCTGGCAACCCGCCAATAAGCCCTTATTTTCGCATCTTCATTGAGCAAACGCGGAAGCCCGCGCAAGGCACAATTGCCTCTCTCACGTTCCGGCTGGCGCTCGGAAGCGCTAGAACCTTCAAGCCGGCGTTCGCCTTCTTCTTTTACTCGACGCATGTGCATGCTGCGGAATCTAACCTCGCTGCCCGGATGTCGGTCGTTGCGAAGATCGACCCGGAGTAGCACTGCAGCCAATATTCGTCAGATACTTTGGAATCTGACTTACCGAATTCGCTCGGCGCACATGGCTTTGCCGGCACTCGCGCTTAGGACAGGTCCAATCCGGAAAAGCTGCGGTCGGCCTGTTGCAGAAGATGACCGAATGAAAGCACTGATCAGGTGCATGGCGCCGCCGGTATCTGGACAGGCCGTGTTTTGCTTTCCAGTAAAACGCTCAAGTAATAATTCTGTCAGATTGAATGCAACGATAATCGGATTCCTTCGAGTCTGGTGTACCGGGAGAAATCCCGATGATCTGTTAACCGAACAGGACGTGAGCCGCTTCCCACGCGCGGCGACGTCCATTCAGGCCGCACGTACAAATTCGTCTCATGAGCTCCATGCGTTCGTCATTGTCGGTCTTTGTGCGCCGATCCATTTCATCGGCCGCGACGCGGACCTTGTCTCCAGTCGGTGTGATCGTCTGTGGTGTTCTCCTGTGGCTGTTCATGTGCGGTCTGTGCGCATGGGTGCTGTATGAGTCACGTAATGATGCCTACACGCACGCCGAGCAGGACGCGCGGAACCTGATGCTGGTCATCGAGAGGGACATCGCTCGCAATGTCGAACTCTACGACCTTTCCCTGCAGGCGGTAGTGGACGGGATGGCGGATCCTCAGGTCATGGCCCTCCCACCGAAGCTGCGAAGCGAGGTGCTATTCGACCGCGCCGCTTCGGGCAGGTATCTCGGCTCGATCTTCGTGATCAATGAGCGCGGTGACATCATCCTGGACTCCCGATTCATACCGGCTCGCGTGGGAAACTTCGCTGACCGTGACTATTTCACCGTTCACCGGGACAGCAGCAACACTGGCCTCTACATCAGCCGACCCTACGCGTCACGACTGCGGGATGGGGCGCTCACGATTGCCCTGAGTCGCCGGATTACGCGTGCGGACGGCTCCTTCGGTGGTATCGTGATTGGCACCTTGAGTATCGACTATTTCCGTGCCTTGCTGGATGGTCTGTCTGTGGGACAGCGCGGCACCGCGGCCGTGATTGAGACCAACGGATCCATGATCACCCGATTGCCCTACGACCCAAAGGTAGTTGGGCGGAACATCCAGAGCGCCGCCGTGTTCATCCAGGCGATGGCGACCAACGAAGGTGCGTTCGTCGGCACTGCCTCAATCGACGGGATCCGGAGGCTCTACGTGTACAGGCATTTGCCCGGGCTTCCGATCATCGTCGACGTGGCGCCTGCGGAGAGCGACATTTACGCTGAATGGCACAACCGGGCCATGCGACTCGCGATCGTGATGGTGGTGTTCAGCATTATTCTTGGAGCCGGATCCTTGCTGTTGTCGCGGGAACTGTACAGGCGACAGCTTGCGGAATCGAAGTTGCAGCATCTGGCGCGTACGGACGCGCTCACGGGGCTGAGCAACCGCGGGACCTTCGACGACACGCTGCAGAAGGAATGGCAGCAGGCCAATCGCAGCGGGCGGCCGCTTTCGTTGCTGTTCGTCGACATCGATCAGTTCAAGGCATACAACGACTACTATGGTCATCAGGCGGGCGATGAGGTACTCCGGGCCGTCGCCCAATGCGTGGCCCTGTGCGTTCGGCGACCGGCCGACCACGTGGCCCGGTATGGCGGCGAAGAGTTCGTGGTAACCCTTCCCGACACCGACGCGACTGGTGCCACGAACATTGCGGAAACTATCCGGCGCGCCGTATCTGATCTACGTATCGAACACGTCCAAAGCCCGTATGGTTGCGTGACCGCGAGCATCGGCGTGGTGACGTCCCAGGGGCGTGCGGTCCACGACCACGCGGTTCTGGTGAGGATGGCTGACTCGGCCCTGTATGAAGCAAAATCAACCGGCCGAAATCGGGTTTGTGAAGCACAACGCGGATGAGTTGGGGTTATCAACTCCGATTAGTATTCAGAAGCTACCGACGGCGTTACACGCGAAAGCGAAGGGAGACACTGGGTACCACTCTACGCTCTGTACGACAAGATCTATCGCGATGATCTGCTGGTGCATGCGTAAGCCCAGTGTCGCTCTAACAGGGGCGCATCGGGAGTCGATCGGCAGCAACTGGTTGCGGGCTTTCTGAGGCTGTTTTGAAGAGATCGTGACGAATTGGAAATGTCTGCTCGTCCCGAGATGCGTCATGTACGGGTGGTAACGGTAGGCAGCAAACGCCATTCCCAGGTACGCGACAATCGCCATTCCAGAGTCGAAACCGACTTTGGGAGCGTCCGGTTACGCTTTTGTCGCAGACGTCGGCTCCCTTTTCGTCGCGCGGTTCATGGTTCAATAAGACGCGTTGGCGCTGCGAAAAGGAGGCAACTATCACCAGGCCGGACTGTGCCCGACGCAGTCGGCCCAAGTCCTGCGACCCTTCTCGGCCGGTGCGAGTCCCGGCAGGTGAACGGCCGCTTTCGAAGTACAGCCGGCGTCGCCTCCGTTGCCGTACTCCATCGCGTTAAGCTGAACCGGACTGCGGCTTCTACTGGCCTCGATACCGCACCACACCCGCCAGCCGTTGTTCGACGCGTTTGCGGCACGGCTTCGCCATCATGCCGTGTCGTTCACTTCCCGGATCGGGATCACGGTGCGCCCGCCGCAGTTGCGCAACAGATCTCGCAACTCGTTGATGACCGGGAAAACTTCGTGGTTCCAGTCGGCACCCTGCCTGTCGTGCGCCTCCTGTTCGCGCTCGACAATCCAGCGGTCCTCCTTGAAGATGCGTTCGGTGAACCAGACCAGAAGCGGCCATGCCAGGTCCAGAGCAAACGGGATGCCGGGCCTGCGGATGGAAAGCAGGCCAAACGTCCGGTTGGTTCGTTGCGCCGCATCCAGGGGCACGTAGACGATCCACAGGTCCATCACTAACGTGCCGTCGCCCGAGCGGATATGGAGGGTCTGGTATGGATAGCCTGTGCGCACCGTCATGACGTCCTTGTCGTCCTGGTCGCCGTTCTGCTTGCTGGCGCCGAACACCAGCGCCTCGCCCACGGGCTGCTTGCCTTCCATCCGCGCGAACGTGTAGTCCACTTCCACCCAGTCCTCGCCGCGACGGCGGCCCAGCGAGCGCGCACGCATCTGACCCATCTGCCGCCGGTGCAGGAACTGGTGGTTCATGTCCATCAGATTCTCGTGCATGAAGGAATAGTGGCATTTGACCTCGCGGCCAAAGCGACGCGTCTTGTACGCCTTGTCCGCCACCGATGGCAGCTCGGGTAGCGGCCGCTCTTCGGTAAGCGTCGCGTCGCCGGGAAAGACGAAGATCAGGCCGTGGACCTCGCGGCAGGGATAGGCACGCACGCCGTTGGGCAGGCGCTCGCGCCCGAGGTATGGCACATCGACGCAGCGGCCGGTGCAGTCATAGGTCCAGCCGTGATAGCCACAGCGGATGGACTCGCCTTCCACCACGCCTGCGTGCAGCGGCACCTGCCTGTGTGCGCAACGATCTTCCAGCGCAAATATCGTACCGGACTCGGTACGCACCAGCACGATCGGATCGCCGGCGAACTGCACCCCAAGGGCTTTGCCCCGCCTTACCTCGCTCGACCATGCCAGTGGATACCAGTAATCGGGATGGATGGGTACACGGCGCAGGTCGCGCACGGGCGCGTTTGCGGGCGGGTCAATGGCACTGCTATCCAGCAAAGGGACTGCCTGCATGCGTGACGCCTCCTTACATAACGGGAGCTTCGACCGTCGCCACGCGCGGAAGCATTAGCGAACGGGAGTCTGGCGCAGTCTACGCGAAACCGGTAACTTCATCGAAATGCCGTTCTTTCTATGGTGTGCATTGACAATGCGGCAGGGTGAACGTCATGGCTCCCTTCGGCCATTCGTCACCGCGTCATGGTGGGGTTGGCATGGCCGATGAAGCAACGTTCGACTTCGCAACTGAGCGGCCATTTGCTGCGGCACAACCGACCTCTGAGCGACAGCGTCGGCGGTGGGGGAATGACGCTTCCTGGCGGAGATGGAATGGACCCCGCCTCTCGCTAGCAGTTGACGGTCGCGATCGTTTGCCGGGCGTTCTCCGCCATACTGCTCGACCACAAACCGATTCGACGAAACGATACCGAGGTCGACCTTCGCGTCAGGCGCTCTACCGGGTCAAAACCCCGGTACGCCGTGAGCGAACCGATTCGCGGCAACTGCTGGAGAACGGTCGATTTAGGCTTCTGCGCAAATGAGAAGCGTGCGAAGTCAGTGCATTACCGCGTGCTCGCCTGTCGCTGGTTGCGAACTCGCGATGGCGGGCACAGGACCTCTCGCAGGCATTCGGACGTCAAGATGTGAGCCTGGATGCCGATATACTCGTCATGCATTTGCGAGTACGGCGATTTTCCCAGCAGAAAATGCCTCGCCGCCAGGCGCTTCCAGGCTGTCCACGGAGAATAGTTTGATTTTGAACCGACCGTCCATCATCTGGCGCGCGATAACCTTCGTGGTGATCGTATGCCTGTCTCTCGTCGTGCTTGATGGCTGGCGAAGTTGGACTGCACGGGCAGTCGAGCTGGGCGAAATGGATGTCGCCACCTCGAATCTCTCACGGGCAATGGCCCAGCAGGCCGACGACACGTTCAAGGAGGCAGACACGGCGTTGCTGGGCATCGTCGAGCGCGTGGAGCACGACGGCACGGGCCCGGCTGCTCTTAACCGGTTGCACGACGTTCTGGTGATGCGTCGGCAGGAGCTTTCCCAGCTTGACGGTCTGTTTGTATTTGACGAGAACGGAATCTGGATCGTCAATTCCACGTCGGTGCCACTCAATCGATTCAACAACTCGGATCGCGAATATTTCAACTTTCATCAACAAAACGCTGATCCTGGTCCGCACATTGGCGTCCCGGTAATAAGCAGATCGAGTGGAAAATGGGTTATTCCCGTTTCACGGAGAATCAATAAACCGGATGGCAGTTTTGGCGGCGTTGTGTTGGCAACCGTCGATATTCAGTTTTTCAGGACGTTTTACGATAGCCTTCAGATCGGCAATGCGGGAGCCGTCGCCCTCGTCCTGGATAGCGGCGTGATGCTGATGCGTCGACCGTTCGACGAAAAAATGATCGGCAAAAATATGAGGGGAACCGAGCTCTATCGCTATTACACGACGCAGGGGCCGGCCGGAACGGCTTTCATCAAGTCGGCGCAAGATGGCGTTACGCGGCTGAACAATTATCGAAGCCTCGCGCATTACCCGGTCTTTGTCGCCGCTGCGTTGTCCAAGGACGAGATTTTGCATGATTGGTGGAGTGACACAATCTGGCATTCCGCTGGCGTGCTTTGCCTTGTCATTGTGGTGGGCCTGTTCGGCTGGCATCTGGTCCGGCAGATCGAATTGCGGACGATGGCCGAGGCGGAGCTGACAAGGACGCATGCCTCCCTTGAACAGCTCAATCAGACCCTCGAACGACTTGCCATGCAGGACGGCCTCACGGGGCTCGCGAATCGCCGCCAGTTCGATGTCACATTGCAGCACGAATTCAGCCGCGCCACGCGTCACGCGCGTGCTCTTGCACTGATCATGCTGGATGTCGATTGCTTCAAGCAATACAACGACATCTACGGGCATGCGGCGGGTGATGACTGCCTGCGAACGATTAGCCATCTTATCAAGAACCTGGCAGGCGGACGTCCGGGAGATCTTGCTGCCCGCTATGGCGGAGAGGAGATCGCAGTGCTTCTTCCGGACACCGATGTAGCTCGTGCCGTAGCAATCGCGGACAATATCCGAAGCGCCATTCTTGCTCTGGAAATTGAACATTCGGGCAACCCAACGGGCTTCGTCACGATAAGCGCGGGTGTTGACGCCAGGGTCCCGATTCGAGGCGCGGACGAGCCTACGGCGCTGATATTGGCTGCCGACAAGGCACTGTATGAGGCAAAGGGCAAAGGGCGAAATCGGGTACTTGCCGCCACGGTGTAGCTTTCCCTCATCGACTATGGCTTCACTACGTAACTGAGCGTCCTAGATCTGTCGCGTCTCGCAAAGGCCGCGTCATGAGCAGGTCTGCTGCGATTGTGGATTCGGGATTATTTCGGACTGCGGACGATGGCAATCGCGCCGCGATGGCTAGCTCATGTGGGGCGAATCGTCTACCAGGTTCCCGCGCCGCGGCGCTTCACCTATCTGCATCACGGGGTATTCGTACCTTTCGTGCAAATCCTGGCGCTTTGGTTCGGAAATACCTTTTTGTGCAAGGGTTTGCAAGACCGCGTTTTGACAAGATGTCACTGCGCCGTGGGGCCTTACGGGATATGGGTCTGTGGCAATAGACCGCCAGAATTCGCAGGAAAGGTACGAATACCCCTGATAACGATTATCAGGATTGGGCCGCGGAAAAGAAAACGCCCGCTTTCTTGCGCAGGCGTTTCCGTGGCCCCGCTACCGCGTCCCATGGGGCGACTTCGAGTCCCTTGCTACTGTCAGGACCGGCTTCCGCGCGGCTCCCTTCCAGTATAGGGCGCGCGTTGGGATATCCAAGGTCGCTCTTCGCCGGCTCGCTGGCGACAGTGTGGACCGTCAGGCCTGACGTCATGGCGTGTGGAACGCAAATGAAGGGGATGAGTGCAGCTATCCGACCCTTCGTTTGCGGACACTGGGCACTTTTTGACATTTATCACGCTCACCCAACTAAATCGGTTACCCGTTATCAACTGATTTTGTTACGACCTGTGCCCCGTGGCTTCTGGAAGCCGATCGTCCGTTCACGAAGCGCGTCGCGGGTCTGTGACTGCGACCCCAGTGCAGTTCGCACGGCCGGTCAGAGCGGACAGTATGCTGAAGCGATCCAGCGGGCCATCCTGCTGTCGTCGTAACGGGTTCGTGGTTGCCTTTAAGCTCCCGCCTCACCCGATTTGCCTAGGCGAGTGCTGCGAGATACCGGCAGGCGGTCTCACTCCGATCCTTCGTCTCCCGCTAAAACCCATTGCAACGGGGCTACACTGAAAGCGCAATCGAAGCAGGAGAGGGCCATGACAGACGCTGACCCTACCAGCACCTTCCGGGGGCTGCCGCTTACCGCGGAACAGGACGCGGAAGTAAGACACTACATCAAGGTCCGAACGCAGCGTGGCCTCCCGTGGGATACGTCGGAACTGAACGCGATGCTCAGGGACATGCTGCAGCCCCCCAGGTGACGGCAACGACGAATTCGATGTCCCGGCAGATGAAACGAAAGCTGCCGCCGAGCGCGCAATGGCGTCGGTTGACGAAGCGATGGAACCCATCGAGGCGAGCGAGGAACGGAATGCGGCCATGGAGTCGGAAAGCATGAAAGGGCCCAGGCGCTAGAACGGCAAACAATCGTGTCGCCTGCTTGCGGGCAGCACCGGTAGGGGGCGATTACGATGCGTACCGCGTGGGTGCGGTGCGCAGCAGATTTCTAATACCGAAATACGCAGCAAGATCCCCATCGACACGCTAGCGCTTGTTGATAAGCGCAGGGTTACCTGTGCTGTGATCGTGCATGTCTTGTTGATGTAGGTGCATACGGCGCCCAACACCGGCGGTAGCCTATCCTGCCATCACTCGATTTCCATGTTGTTTTTAACGCTCTCGGCTAAACGTTTTTGGCGAGGTTGGCAAGGAATGTCCGCCGGGTAATCTGGGGCGTTCGGGAGCTACGCTTAGTCAGTCCGTTGGTTTCCGTTTTCAGACCACTTGCCGAGTCTGTAAGAGCTGTCGATCAGGTCTGCCAGCAGTGCAGGCCGATTCCGTGCGGTGGATTGGTCGTGGCCAATAGCTGAATGTCGGGAGGGTGTGAGGTCGACCTGTTGCCGTCGGCAATCCCGCCTCCCGAATCCGTGAGACCAACCCTGTTACGTCGGCCTGTTGTGTTTCCGAAATCGGTACCGTCGTTGTCGGGGAGTTTGCGGGAGCCTGCCGCGAGTCAGCCCGAAAAAAGGAGAGATTCCGCGAGGTCGTCGTGCCATTGTTGGTGGGCGAGGGACGTGGCGCACACCAGGCTGCCCGGATGAGTTTGCCTGACAAGTGTTGATCGGCCTGTGTCGGTGTAGTCGAGGTGTCCGCCGAAACTCTTCCGTTCACTGTCTGCAGGACCTCGATTCTCGTGTTGCTCGTACACGACAGGCCAAAAATATTTCTCCTGTTCCGGCTCGATCCAGTTGATTCCGTCGGGTTCCAGCGAAGCGATTCTACGCGGAAAGTGGGTATTGACGCCTCCCTCCTGAGTGAACAGGATGAGGCGAAGAGAGTGGTCTGGAGCGAGTCATGCCAGTTGCGAAAAGCTATACACGGGCGCAATGGGATGAACTTATCCACTCTCTCGAATCATTGCCGGTCAAGCCGGAGGCCGAGCAGCGCGTCTCGATCACCGATGCGATGAAAGAGATGCGGGTGTTGATCTGCGCGGTGAGGGAAAAGGGGTACACGCTCGAAGAAATCGTTGAGCATGCAAAGGACAAGGGCGTCGAGTTCAGCGTTGGCTCCGTCAAATACGCGTTATATCCCTCGGGAAGGAACAGATCGCCTGGCCAGGCGGCAAAAGAAACCGCGCGCGGCAACGTTGCGCGTTTACGCCACCCGAAAAAGATAAATCAGGGCGGCGTGCAGCGTGCAGAAAGCGCTCGCGCAAATCCAAAGCCGGATGGGAAAAAGGTCGGGAGCAAGCCGGGGACCATGGTGATGCGGGACGCGTTCTCATTCGAGATCGAGCCCGACACTGAGAACCTTTAGAGGACCCGAATGGATACGACGACTTACCCCATCTATCTCGTCGGTGGCAGCAAAGGCGGCGTGGGCAAGAGCTTCGTTGCGCTCGCCCTGGCTGACTATCTGCAGCGCCGCGAGATTCATGCCGCGCTGGTCGAAACCGACACCTCCAATCCCGACGTGATGAAAGCGGTTCAGAACGAGATGGGGTGTATCGCATACAGCCTGGATGACGCGAACGGCTGGATTGGTCTCGTCAATTTCTGCGACGAGAACCGGGATGCTGTCATTGTCGTCAACACGGCAGCACGCAATCAGGTGGGCGTGGCGCAGTTCGGTGCGACACTGGCCGGTACGCTCGGCGAGCTGCGGCGCCAGCTCGTTGTCCTGTGGGTGATCAACCGGCAACGCGACAGCCTTGAACTGCTGAACACATTCAGCCGGACATTCCCGGATGCGATTACGCACGTGGTGCGCAATGGGTATTTCGGTACGCCAGACCAGTTTTCGCTGTATCAGGTGTCGCAGCTTCGTAAAACCATCGAGTCAAAGGGCCATTCGCTGGACTTTCCCGATCTTGCGGATCGGGTGGCCGACGAGCTTCGCAGTCAGCGTCTGTCGATCCGCGAAGCGGCGAAAACGATGCATATCGGCGAGCGGGCAGAACTGCTGCGCTGGCGAGCCCTGTGCGATGCCATGTTCGGGAAGGTAACGGGCAATGCGTGATCGGCAGGCGAGGGCGCCTGACGCACTCGCCCGGCTGTTTCTCGACGTCACGGGCAATGCGCCTGACGATGCCGGTCTCTTGCGCATGCGCCGGATAGCAGGTTCCGCAGACGCACTGTCACGGGTCCAATGCGCACGTTCGCTAAAGCAACTTACAGAATCGGGAATAGACGGAGTGATTGTCACAGCCGCCAGTTTTCATCACCGCCTGGAAAGCTCACTGTGGCTACCCGAACGCCTTGTCAGACGCGCGGGCGATGCAGGACGCAACGTTTACGGGGTTCCAGTTGTTGATCGCTCCCACGAGGCAGGAGGATCGGCAGCTCCTACTAGCTGTATTGGGTGTGCACGCGTTCTCGCGAATGGGCCCTTCGATCGCGATCTTTTGAAACAGCGGGCCGAACTCCATGCGCTTCGTGGACAGTTCTCGGGACTGCTGACCGTAGGTAGGACGTTGAGTCATGAAGTCTCCCGGATGAGCTGACTGACGGTGTGTTTCTCGACCATGGTGGTGCGTTCCAGATCGAGTGTCATCGTGGGAACTGGCATGGCGCGCTCGCTCGGATCGCGCCGATTGTTCTGCTGTCGGTAGTTGCTGCGTTGGGTCATGTTGGTTCCTGGGACTGGGGTGGACAACGAACACGCCGCGAGGCTCTCGAGCCGATGCATCGATGCTCACGTGATGCGTTGAAATCTAGAAGCAAATGCCTGCCTGAACTAGGGGCCGGGCGCGGATAGTTCTGTCAATCGCGACGCACCAATCGCGTTCAGCGAGAGATCATCAAGAATGAGCCGGCGCATTTGAAGATTCTGTCGTGCGGATGGTTGAGCTCGGTGAGAACGACCAAGCGGCGCGCGCTGGATGCGTTGCCGCAACATTGGTGAAGCATCTGCAACATCGAGTTGCACGTGATGCATATCGCACCGCAAGGAGGCCATGGCTAGACTGATCGCGTCTCCACTCAGGTCTAGACCCATGAAAATTGATCCCGTGCGAACACAGCCTGGCGTCGCTGGAGTCACGCGCCGTCAGTTGTTGATCATCGGGGCAGGCACTGCAGCAGCAGTGGCTTTGCCATTCGCAGCGTTCGCTGCTCCTACTGCGCCGAATGGCGTCGAAACTCCAGAAGGAAATCCACCCATGAGCTATGTCACTACCAAAGACGGGGTCCAGATCTTCTACAAGGATTTGGGTCCCTCCAATGGCACTCCGATCGTCTTCTCGCACGGATGGCCTCTGAGCTCCGACGATTGGGACGCGCAGATGATGTTCTTCCTCTCCAAGGGCTATCGTGTCGTCGCGCACGATCGGCGCGGGCATGGCCGCTCGGCGCAAGTCTGGAACGGCCACGACATGGATCATTACGCCGACGACCTCGCCGCGGTCGTGAACCATCTCGACCTCAAGGGCGCGATCCACGTCGGCCACTCCACCGGCGGCGGCGAGGTCGTGCGCTATCTGGCCCGCCACGGCGAGAAGCGGGCCGCGAAGGCCTGCCTCATTAACGCCGTGCCGCCGCTGATGGTCAAGACCGCGTCGAATCCCGGCGGCCTGCCGAAGGATGAGTTCGACGCCATGCAACGGCAGACGGCCACGAACCGGGCGCAGTTCTACCGCGACATTCCCGCCGGGCCGTTCTACGGCTTCAACCGGCCAGGCGTGAAGCCGCAGGAAGGCATCATCCAGAACTGGTGGCGCCAGGGGATGATGGGCAGCGCCAAGGCGCACTGCGATGGCATCGTCGCGTTCTCGCAGACCGACTTCACCGACGACCTGAAGAAGATCGGACTGCCGGTGCTGGTGATGCACGGTGACGACGACCAGATCGTCCCCTACGCCGACTCCGCGCCACTGTCGGCCAAGCTGCTGAAGAACGGCACGCTGAAGACCTACAAGGGCTTCCCGCACGGCATGCCGACAACGCACGCGGACGTCATCAACGCGGACCTGCTGGCTTTTATCAAGGCCTGATTGGGTTCGAATCAGCCGGCACCGTCGATGGCCGGTCCACCCTTGGGGTGGACCGGCCATCGAC
>DASVNP010000464.1:0-14995 GCA_036383775.1 Paraburkholderia sp.
GCCGAGCAACGCGACATCGAGGTCGTCCAGCAGTTGTTCTGCGCTTGGGGCGAACACGCGTCCTACGGTGGTGAGCGTCACGCTGCGCGTGGTTCGCTCGAAAAGCCGCACGCCGAGCGCCGCTTCGAGCTTCTCGATGCGACGGCTCAGTGCTGGCTGCGAAATGTTGACCGCCTCCGCTGCTTTGCGGAAGCTACCCAACTCCACCACGGCTCGAAACGCCTGCAGATCGTTCAGGTCGAAGTTGACGCCCACGAGCCATCCTCCGCATTTTAGATGCGGCTATTTTGCATCATGCGGGCGAAAGCGCCCATCGAGGTGACAACACTCGGGAATCAGCCCGCGAGGGGTCGCACCGAGCTCGGGACGAGGAGCCGGTTCCTTCGTGCCAGCGGTCATTGCTGGCCGAGAGGTGGGCGTCTCTTAATGGCCCGGACCCAGCCAAATGATTCCGTTTGCCTAAACACGCAGTGGGAGAGCCGTAGCAAAAAAATCAGTCGCGCGACGCACGCGTGCCGGCACAAACCGACGTTTTGGCCAGATGAGGCTGATGTCTCTGACTTCGCTTATAAATTCGCCGAGAACCATGATCACGTCCGGATGCCGGAGTTCATCGGCAAGAGAGGCCTTGGCGAACAGGCCAATTCCAACACCGGCCAGAACACCAGCCCGGATCGTTTCGACACTGTTGGACGAAAGATTTCCGCGAACGGACACGCTGAATCGTCCTTCAGGTCCTACAAACGGCCAATTCACCGACTCCGTCAAACCACCATATAAAAAGGCAATTGTGATCAACGAGCTCAGCGGGGGTCTTGGGTATTCCGTGTTGATCGAAGTAGCTGCGGGAGCCGACGCATACAAGGGGGGTGCCAGCCACGCGCCTGACAACCGCATCAGGATCGTTGACGGGGCCCACCCGGATCGCCAGATCGATCCGGTCTTCCACCATATCTCGTACGAAATCCGAAAGAACAAGATCGACCTGAAGGCCGGGGTTGAGTGACAACAGTTCGGGTATGAGTGGAAGGATGTGAAGGCGGCCGAAAGTAGCGGATACGACGATCCGGATCAGCCTGGAGGCATTAAGCGTGCTGCTTGTCAGTTCGCTGTCGGCTTCGTCCATCTCGTCAACAAGCGGCTTTGTCCGGTCGTAATATCTCTGGCCCTGGTCCGTCAGGGTCACGCTGCGCGTGCTTCGATTGAGTAGCATCACGCCGAGGCGCTTTGCGTCACTCATGCGTTCTGTCCAAATCGCAAACGATCGCAAAAATTCGCAAGTTGGTAGCGCGGTTCGGCCTGTATGGCTTTCGGGTTCGGACGGACTCTCCATGCGCTGTCGGTCGGCGCCTACCAGTCTATCCGGTGCTTTTCTTCTGTCTCGCGATGGCGCTGGTCGTCAGGTGTATGCAGGTAGGGGTTCGTGCTGGTCAGTGATGCGTGTCGCAGGTTGTCGCGCACGGTCCGCAGATCAGCGCCGCCGTCCGCCATGTGCGATCCTGCCGTGTGTCGCAGCCAGTGGGCAGAGGCCTGCTCAAGCAGGTCCGCCTGGCCCGCAGAACTGCCACCACGCAGCCTGAGTCGCCCGGCTGCACCTGCAAAAATATCCTTGACGATGGTGTGCAGCGCCGCCCGCGTCAGCGGCTTGATTGATTGGCCCAGCGGCAGCACGAGCGGTGTACCCTCATGCCGCGAGGGCAGGGTGGACAGGCCGCGCTCGCGCCGGTAGCGCCCAAGTTCGACCATCATTTCCGCGGAGGCCGGCACCAGCCCTTCCTTGTCGCCCTTGCCCAGCACTTCGAGCCACCAGCGCTCCTGACCGTCGCCGTCACGCCGGCAGAAGAAGCAGCCCATCGTGTTGCCGCCGACCTCCGAGATACGCAGGCCGCCAAGATAGAACAGCGTGAACAGCCACCTTGCGCGCAGGTAGCGCTCCCGCTCGCGGGGGGTGTCCTTCGGCAGGCTGTCGATATGGGCCTTCACTTCCTGCCACAGCTCGCGATCGAGATAGCGCGTGATCCGGGGCTTTGAACGGCGGGCGCGCTGGCGCGACAGCGAGAGAGGGTTGCCGGCCAGATAGCCGGCTTCGACGAGCCACGCGAACAGCGCGTTGATGATCACCATCGCCTGATACTGGCTGCTCGGCCGGAGTGTCCCGTAGAACGGTCGCCAGCGCGGATCATGGCGCGGATATTTGCGTCCGCCATCGGCGACCCAGCGGGCGTGCGGCTGCGGGTCCTGCAGGAATTGCCGGAACAGTTGCAGGTCTTCGTGTGTGAGCGACGACAGCGGTTTGCCCAGCTGCACGATCGCCCACAGCAGCAGGCGTTCGGCTTCCTTGCGGTAATTCTCGAACGTGGTCTTTTTGTCGGCGACCCGCGCGAGCCACGCGCGCACCGCGGCGAGGTCGTCACGGGCAGCGATCTGCGCGTGACCACGTGCGCGGTTGGTGCCGTCGCGGCCGTCGAGGTCGGCGGGTAGTTCCAGCGCGTCGAGCGGGCGTGGGGCAATGAGGGCGGTTTTCACAGGCGGTGGGCCAAACGCGGACGGGTTCAGGGTGTCACGCGCTGATTGTCGCATCAGGGCACACGAATTTCAACATTATACGGTTAATGTCAAAATTCAAGGAAGAGGGCGTTATAAATAGAGCGGATTACGTAGTAATATTGTATACAAATGATCCGGTGAAATCTCATGAGTGATGTCCTGTCTCCCGACGCGGCGCTGGCCGCCGAGATCGAGCGCCTGAAGGTGGCGTTCCCGAAGACCCGCGAGCTCTATCGCGAGGTCTGCGCGCTGCTGTTCTTCCGTCATGGCATCACGCCAACCGCCAACCGTCTGTATCAGCTGGTGCGGCGGGGCAGCATGGGCACGCCGACCGCGGTGCTCGGCGAGTTCTGGGCGGAACTGCGCGAAAAGAGCCGGGTGCGCATCGACCATCCCGACCTGCCGGCCGATCTCGGTGCGGCCGCCGGCGAACTGGTGGCCATCCTCTGGACGCGCGCCTCCGCGTCAGCCGAGTCCGCGCTGGATGCGTTGCGCGGCGAGGTCGAGGCGCAGCGCGTCGAGGCGCAGCAGGCGGTTGTGGCTGCCCGGGACGAACTGGGTCGCACCGAGACAGCGCTCGAGCAGCGCACCACCGCGCTGCTTGCCGCGCAGATCGAAGTACGGGATCTGGATAGGGCGCAGGCCGAAGGTGACGCGCAGCGCAAGGCACTGGACGCGGAACTGGCGCGGCTCAATGCGGCCCTGGCTGCGCGGGATCGTGAGCTCATGGAGGTACGGGAAGGGTTTTCGCGTGACCTCGACAAGTTGCGGGAAGCCGCCGAACGTGCGGAGGAGCGGTTGCGGGCATTCGAAAAACGCGCGCTGATGGAGATCGACCGCGAGCGCAGCAGCACGGCGAAGCTGCAGAAGGAACTGGACGAGGCCGCGCGTCGCGCGGACCAGAAGGATACCGACCATCGCCGTTTGATGGAGACCGTGCAGGGGCAGCTGGGCGATGCCCGTCATCAAACGGGCGTGCTGCAAGGACGGCTGGATGCTGTTGAGGTGGAGAAAAATCGTCTGCAAGACGAACTGATGACGCTGCGGGAAGCAGAAGCGCGTGCACGCGAAACCCGGGCATCGTCAGCTTTGACTGACATCCGTAAGGCACCGCGGTCGCCCCGTGCCGCGCGTACCGCGCCGACCGTCAAAGCCGCAACGCGACGCAAAAAGACGCTATAAATGCGATGTGACCCGCCGCTGAACGAATGGCTCCATGGCTGACATCTACCTGCTCGCTGGTTTGACGCTTCCACAGGGCGTCGCGCATGAGTCTCTGCCCGAGACAGTGACGCTCTTTGTGTCGGATTGCTGGCAGGGCATGAGCCGTACGCAGATGATGGCCCGTGCGAAACGGCGGGGTCTGCACCTGTCGTTCCGCGCAACGGCGAGGTGCGCGTCAGGCGAATCCGGCGTTTTCGAGTTGCGCTTCAGTGATGGGAGCGTCGAATGCCTGATGCTGGCGCGGCTACAGCGCATCGGGAACCGTAGCCGTGGAGATCGTCGGACCAAGCGGACTGACGTGTCTCAACCTCCGCCGCGAGACCCCCGGCAGACCCGGTTGCTGTGACGCGACGGTGCCGGTTGCTGCGTGGCGCGCCGCTCGCTATGCTCGCATCCTTCAGCGGACGAGGAGGCAGGAAGTGCGGCGCGTGACGGTTAGGAAATCATCGGTTCATGGGCGAGGCGTTTTCGCAGTACAGGCGATTGCCGCCGGCCAGCGCATCTTCGAATACCGCGGTGAAGTCACATCGTGGCGGCGGGCCGCTGCCCGGCACCGGCGATCCGGTATGGCGGGCCATACGTTCATTTTCGGACTCGCTGACGGGCGCGTGATCGACGGCAGCGTCGGCGGTAACAGCGCCCGCTGGCCGAACCACTCCTGCGAACCGAACTGCGAGGCCATCGAGGACGAGAGGGGGCGGGTTTTTATCGAGACGATCAAAGCGGTGAAACTGGGCGACGAGCTTTGTATCGCGTACGGCCTTACAGTCGATGAAGAGATCACTCCCGAATTAGTCGCCAACTTTTCTTGCCACTGTGGGACGAAGCGCTGTACGGGTTCGATGCTGGGCCTCGGCGAGTGGCTAAAAGGCGCACCTGGCCGCCGTGTAGTTTCGGCAGATGCGGGTCAGCGGCGCAACGCCAGCGCGAGCCAATAACAGTACAAATCGGTGAGCGCTGGGGGAGCTGGGGCGACTTGTCGAAATCGGCCTCGCCAACTTTTCCACGGTTTCTTTGACAACGCTGGCGCTGCGGCGAGGTCACTATGAAAGCCCGTCCGGGATCTCAAATGCGCGTTCGGTTCCAATGAACGTTTCCTGGGCAGCGCTGTATAGACATCGATCTGCCACTGTACAATCAGTCTTAACGACCTCGTCGCACATAATATGCGAGCGAGATCGCACCATACAACAGAAAGCGAGATACATCGGGGCCACCGTTGAAAGCGCATCAAATCGCAGAAGAGATAGCTGAACAAGCGAAAGGCAGAACGCTGAACGAAGCGGATACACGCCACAGGGTTATCGATCGCATCCTCCATGAAGTCCTAGGATGGCCGCGCAACCGTGTGTCGTGCGAAGAATACATCGCCCCAGGCTTTGCTGATTACGTCTTGCGAAGGTCTGACGATGAGGCACTGCTCTTTATTGAGGCGAAAAGGGAGGGCAGCTATTTCGACCTACCCGCAGCGGTTACCGGTAAGAGTCTGGGATCATACGTAACAGTAAAGACGCTTCTTACCAGCGAATCAATCAAAGCAGCGATAAATCAAGTTCGCACCTATTGTCTTGAAATAGGATGCGACGTCGGCGTTATCACAAATGGTCACGAATGGATATTTTTTAAAACTTTTCAGCGCAAAAAAGACTGGAAAGATCTAAAAGCGTTTGTGATTTCTGGACTTGAGTATTTCTCAACGTCCTTTGTCGAAGCGCACAACAATTTCGAGTACAACGCGATCACCGAGCGGGGATCTCTTCGGCAGCTATTGCTTGATGATGCCGTGTTTCATCGAGAGCTATTTTATCCCAAACAATCGATAGCAAGCTTCGATGCCCCTGTCGACGCCAATCGTTACGCGGCGAGTCTTAGGCCCATCGTCGACCGATATTTCGGCGTTATTAACGTGGACGATGCTGATTTTATGGATCGTTGTTACGTTAGCGACCGTGACTACGACACCTCCTTTAATAATGCCCGGAAGCGATTGGTGGATGCTGTTACCCCATATTTGGTCCAATATAACGTACAAGAATTCGCGGACACCGAAAGTGGCGGCCAGTTTGGTCATCGATTAACGAAGAGCGTAACTTCGGCTCACGCCTCGGACGTCGTCGTACTATTTGGTGGTAAGGGCGTTGGAAAATCTACGTTCCTCAAAAAATTGCTTTTTCATAAACCGCCGCAGATACTGAAGTCTAACGCTGCCGTCGTAATGGTGGACTTGCTGCAGGTGCCTCCGGATCCACAAATCATTAGAGATCACGTATGGAACACCATCGTGGCGGGAATCGATCGGTCCGGCGCCTTGCAGGGAGACCGAAGCCGGCTCTGCACGTTATTTGCCGACCGCTTTGCAGAAGCAAGTCGCCAAGACCTTTATGGGCTCGATCAAAGTTCGTCGGAGTACAACGTAACGCTTAACGGCCTCATCCGAAAATGGAAAACGGACGCCATATACGTTGCGGATTGTCTTGCCCGCGAGCTGAGCCAGAGCAGCAAGGCCCCAATCATTGTTATCGATAACACTGACCAGTACAGCGAAGATTTGCAGGAAAATTGCTTCTCAATCGCGCAAGAGATTTCGCAAAAACTGGCTTGCCTAGTTGTGATATCGATGCGGGAGGAGAGGTTTTATGCATCCTCTATCCACGGAGTTCTCGATGCCTACCAAAATTCAGGCTTTCACATAAGCGCCCCCAGTCCGAAAGAAGTTTTTCTTAGACGCACCGCTTACGTTCTTAAGCTGCTGACCTCTGATAAACCCGAGGTTGTTGCCGCTCTTCCATCGCGCGTCGATGTGCAGACGGGGTCGAATCTTTTCAAAATTTTTCAGCGAGAATTCAGACCTTCGCAATCGCATCTCGCGAATTTCCTGACTGCTTGCAGTCACGGAAACATTCGCCTCGCCCTTGAACTTTTTAGAGGCTTTGTAGTTTCTGGATATACAAATGTTGGTGAAATGGCGGCTAACAGCCATTGGAAGATTCAGATGCATCAAGTTCTCAAGCCGTTTATGGTCCCGAACAGGTTCTTTTACAACGAGCAGTTGAGCCGCATCCCGAATGTATACCAGATAAGGTCGAAGGCTCATGGATCGCATTTCACCGCTTTGCGCATCCTGTCAGAACTGCACAATGGACAAGACCGGAAGGCGCCCCCCTTCAAGCCGGTGGCACAACTGAAAGCCGGATTTGTCGAGACCTTCGGTATGGCAGAGGATTTCGAACTCAATATGGACATGCTTCTGAAATATGGGCTTGTCGAGGCCAACAACCGACTGGACATTTATGACGGTCGGGTTGACAGTATTAAAGTCACACCGTACGGGGAGTTTGTACTGACGGATCTTTCTCTTGCATTTACTTACTTAGAGCTGGTGTGTGTTGATTGCGCAATTTCCGATGCGGAAAAGTCGAACACGATTGCACAGTTATCCACTGATGAGTACCGTATGCATGTAGAACGAAAACGCTTATCTCGAGTGGAACTACGCATTGAGAAGACAGCGGCATTTGTACAGTATCTTGAGCAAGAAGAGGCAAGAGAGATCGAGTTATTTAATATACACGATCGATCAAAGATCAGTATCCACGTGAGGACGACTTTTGATTCTGAGCGAGTTCGTATTCTGAGCAGCGCGAAAAGAAATTCATGAACAGCCAGCGATGTCGTGTTCTTATTGGCGATAGCGAGTTAAGGTGCGCGGCCGCCTCAGTACCCACAAACACGGATTTTGAGGTTCATACGGACAACTGGCGGCGGCGACGGGAAAATTCAGTCGACCACTTTGCGGTGCGAGGCTCCGAGTAAAGTCCGCACGTTTGATCGCGCCGCAAAGTGGGCGGCGTAGATCAATTACAGCCAGGCTGCTGCTACTTTCGCTTCGCAAACGCTGCTACTTTCGCTTCCTTGCACGATGGTCGTAGCTCCGTGCACGAAAACGTGTGTGCGGGTTGCCCGAAACCATTGCCGGGCGGGCGTTCCGGCGCAGTGTAGCAGAGCGGGCCAAATCTGCCAGACAAAATCACCACTCGTGATAACTCCAGTTATCAGATGTAGCGATTTTATGCCGTTGGGAAACGGACGGTCTTTCGCCTGAAAAAATAGAAGGGAAGGGAGGGATGGCTGAGATGCAGTGAGGTAGGGGACAGCGACCAGGGCGGACGCCGTAAACGCGAAGGGCCCGCCATGTGGCGGGCCCTCTAATGGTTGGGGAACAGAAAATGTAGCGGGACACCGCCCAGACCTACACCCCTGACCCCGTGATAACCGTGCCGTCAAAAAACGCGACGGGCTTGCTAAAGTAGGACGTACTATAGGCGGCCAGAGTTCCCCGGTCAACAAAAAGCCGCTGCAAAATGTGGCCTGGAAACCAACGTCAAAAACTGCGCGCCCACAACGCGTGGCCAAAAGAACGCACGAAAAACAGAGGCAATGAAACACGACCCCAGACTAGCACAGTATCCGCTCACCCGCGAACAGGCCGTGTTTGCGAGCGTATGGTACAACATGACGTATGCATATTCGCTCGACTCGCACCGCGTGCGCGTCATGCACGCGGTCAACATTCTCGAAGAGCTGCTCCGGTTGACGGCCTTGCCGCACGCTAGTAACGAGGACCGCTGGATGGTCGCGCGCGAGGCGATCAGCATCCTGGATACCGAGTCGGCGTTGAAGCGTCCCACACTCAGCGCGCCCACGGCGGTGATCCGCGCGCTGCTCGGCAAGTCATTCGGCGAGAAATTCGACAAGGGGCCGATCGAAAAGGGGCGCTCATTGCTCGACTCTTATCTGCGCGAATACGTGAGCCAGTTGCATCGATGCTACGTCGACGAGGTCATTCAGGGGATTCACGAAGCGGTGCTCGCGCCGGACGGCCGGCCCGAGCCAGATCGTTTCAACGAGATCCGGTCGCTGACCGGCAGTCTGATCAGTTATCTGATCGCGCGTGGCCAGAGCATCGAAGGTCTCTACCAGCTGTACCGTCAGGTTCTGGTGCCGGTCAAGCCGCAGAAGAAAGCCTATGTCTTTGCGCAGCGCTTTGACCTGCTCAGGAAGCTGATCACATCGGAGAGCCGCGCCTGGCGCGCGTGCTTTGCGATCGACGGAGTCACCGACACGAAGTCGTTTCCACCGCAGATCGGCGACATCGTGTTCAGTGCGGCGGTTCCCCCGGAACTGTCCACGCTTGCGGGCATGAAGGAACAGGGACACCGCCTGTTTGCCTACGGCGAGGCGGACGCGATTGACGCGCGCACCGCAGGCCAGCTGGTCCACGATCGCATCAACCGTGTGCTCGATCTGGTCCGTTTCGAGTACGACCGGGCCAACATTGCGGTCTCGGACCAGTTTGCCGTTCCGAGACCGACAGGTCCAGACTGGCGACTGCTGCCGATCCCGAAAGTGGTTCCGAATCCGCAGTCATCGGTCAGCCCGGCTGAGCTCAATGCGTTCGCTCAGAACGTTGGCCAGCTCGTGACGGGTGAGCGTTTCTCAAGAGAGGGACGCGATCGCGTGCTTGCAGCTTTCCGGCTGTATCGCATGGGCGCGGACACCACCAGTTTCGAGAACAAGCTCGTCAACTGGTGGACCGGACTGGAATTTCTCGCCAAAGGGATGAGCGGATCAGGACCGATCAGTGACGCAGTCGAAGACAGTGTCACGCCGGTCCTGATGGGGGTCTCGGTGATCAACCACTTGACGGCGTATCGTGAGGTGCTGCTGGAGCAGTCGGTCGAACTCGTCGACGCGCCGAGCGGACAGCCGATAGCCCTGAAGGAGCTGGATTTTGCCCAGCTCTATGATGTGCTCGCCGAACCGGTCCATCGCCAGACGATTAACGGACGGCTGGGGGATCAGCCGCTCACGCAGATGCGCTTTGACCAGTTCATGGCATTTCTTGCTTCGCCGACCGACATGAACACATTTCTTGGGCGGGTCGAACAGGGGCTGCGCTGGCACCTGCAGCGAATCTACCGCGCCCGCTGCGATATCGTGCACAGCGCCGGCCGCATGGTCAACATCGCCCTGCTGTGTGCGAACCTTGAGGCGTACCTGAAGTCGGTACTCACCGCGCAGCTCGCCTCATTCGGGCGCATCCCGACGCTGGCGAGTCCCCAGGAGTTTTTCATCCGGGCCGAGCACAGCTATGCGAGCGCGCGTGATTCCCTGCGCGGTGGCGATGCGGGCGCGCTCAAGGCGTTTCTGACGGAACTGAAGCATCAGCAGGCGTAGCGCGTGCAGCTCAGCCGGCCATTTCACCTGCCTGGCGTCCCGCAACCACGAGGAGACCATCAGTGGGGACTTTCGAACGGAATGACTTTGCGGGCAGCAGCGCCGCCGATCTGCGAACCCGCGTGCGCGCTGAGCATGCGTCGCTGTTCCGGTTTGCCGACCAGTGCGCGCGGGTCGCACTCGACATCGCCGCGCTATTGCCGCTGGCCCGCGCTAGCCGCCAGATCGTCGTGTCCCAGTTCTTTGCGCGCGCCCTGTCGTACTATCAGGGAGGGATCATGCTTGCCGAGAGTGGGATGGCGATCGAATCGCTCACGCTTTCGCGAAGTCTGCTGGAAACGTGCTTCGTAATGCTCGCGATCGTTGAAAACGCAGTCACGCCAGGCGAGCTGCTGAGCCACGACGATGCAATGCGGCTTAAGCATGCGAACGTTTTGCGAAAGTCAAAGGATTATCCGAACGTCGAGCCCTACCGTGCGGAGCTGGACGCGTTCGCCGAACGCGTCGCGGGGGCGAAGGAGATCGGCTTCTACGAGTTTGCGCGCCGCGGTAAGGCGCTCGCGACCTACGACGGCCTGTATCGCCACCTGTCCAATCACGCGCTGCACGCCACACTCTCTGCGGTCGACGGCTATCTTGTGAAGGGTGCTGACGGCAAGCACTACGTCCAGTACCGATCGCTTCGTGAGAAGACCCCGGCATCCGCGCTGACCGCCTGCGCTGGCATCCTTCTCGCTGGATTTGCCTGCGAGAGGGCCGGGATCAGCACACCGATTATCTCAAAGACCCTCTCCGGGACGTGGGCCGAATACGAGTCGCTCTACGAAGCGCACCGCCCGTGGTCCTGATCGATCACGCCCGCCGATCGAGTCATTCCAGTAGACTACGTTCCTTCTCGTGGAGACATATATGCATCGGATCGTGAAAGCGCACCTGGAAAGCTTCGTGAAGAGCTTTGGGCTTGATGCGGACGAAGAGGCGGTACAGTTCGAGAAGTTCGCAACGCACTGCGTGCTTTCCAGTCGCTTCAGCGCGACCTTTGATCTAGACGACGTGTCCACGGGCCCTGGAGACGAGGGCATCGACGGCGTGGCGGTCGTTATCAACGAAGTGGTGACGGCTTCCGTCGAGGATGCGCAAGCGATCTTTGCGTCGCAACGCCGAAATCACGACGTAGACGTCCTGTTCGTGCAGGCGAAGCGCTCCGAGAGCTTTGATCTTGGTGAGTTCCTCAAATTCAAGGAAGGGATCCTTCGGTTTGCCACGCAGACGCCGTACGCCGCGACAGATGAAGTGCTGTCGGAAGCACGACAGATGTTCGATGCCGTCCTCAAGGAAGTGCCGAAGGTGCGCAACGGCAAGCCGTCGCTGACGGCACGCTTCGTCACTACTGGACAGTATCAGAAGCCGGCCGCGCTTGAGACGGCCCTGACCGATTTTCTGACGCAGCTCGCGGCGCTCGGTCTGTTTCATGATATCGATGTTCGGTTCATTGACCGCGACGAACTGACTCGCTTGTGGGTCGGCACGTACTCAGGTATCAATGCCAGCTTGCCTGCGTTCAGCACCGCGGCGCTGCCGAACATCGCCGGAATTGATGAGGCTTATCTCGCTGTAGTGCGTGCTAGTGACTTCGTGAACAACCTCTTGGTGACTGAGGATGGCAACCTTCGGACGCAGGTTTTCGAGGAAAACGTCCGCTCGTTCTTGGGGCACGATAACCCAGTAAACCAGTCAATCGCAGCTACGCTAGACTCAGATGCAGCAAGCCGCTTTCCGGTGCTGAACAACGGCATCACCATAGTCAGCCCTGACGTGAAGCTTCAGGGCACCACGCTGCATCTGACGAACTACCAGATTGTGAACGGCTGTCAGACATCAAACGTCCTTTTTGAGAACCGTGATTTGCTTGGCGACGTCATGGTGAACATTAAGGTCGTGAAGACTCAGCTTGAGGACGTGTTTTCCGAACTCGTGCGCGCGACAAACAGCCAGACGAAGGTTGAGGACACGCAATTCTTGTCGTTGCGACCAATCATCAAGCGCGTCGAGCAGTACTACAACACCTACGAAGGTGCCGAGAGTCGCCTGTATTTGGAACGTAGAGACCGGCAGTACGTCGGTCAAGACATTCCCGCGACCAGAATCTTTTCCCTGCATAACGCAGCGAAATGCGTCGCCGCCATGTTTTGTAACCGGCCCGAACTAGCCGCGCGGTATCCCAAGCAGATGTACGAAGAGCTGACTGAGGTAATCTTCGCAGACTCCACTAAGGAAGTGGTGTTCTATGCCGCGTGTGTGACGATGTACAGGTTCAACTTGCTGGTGGGGAATAGCACCGTCCCGCAAAACATGAAGCGCTTCAAGTGGCACATGCTGGCGCTGGTGCGCGCAATAGTATGTGGCCCAGACGTCCTGCCTTTGAACTCAAAACAAGTGGAGAAGGCGGCTCAGAAGATCATCGACGTGATGGGGCAGCACGGCCAATCAGCAACGGACGTCTTCGAAAAAATCGTCGGCATCTGCCAAGGTTTGGGAGAGGTATCCGCTGACCGACTGAAGCGCCAAGCGATCTTGGGTGAAATGCTTGCGGTGGTCTGAACGTTTCGACAGCACCGTGCCTGTTTTCGAGCCTGACCGCATGGCGCAAGCGTGGTGTTATGCGTCGATGGCCGCCAGAGCCTCGCTTCCGGAAGTCTAGTTGGGTAAATCGTACCCACTTTTATTGGTTGCGCTCGCGCTTACGAAACGCGAGTACACGAGAGGAAACCCGCCAAAAGATGACGGGTTTCTACGTTTGCGGCTGCGCGTCTAGTACGTGACCTTGAAGGTCGGCGAGTCTTCCGGCCTGCTGCGTCGACGATCGTAGATCCGCGTGGTGGCAATGTTCGCGTGACCCAGCCATTCCTGCACCTTTGCGATGTCGGCCTCGTGGTCGAGCGCGTTGGTCGCGGCAGTCGCTCGCAGGCTGTGTACGCCGAAACCTTCCACGCTGATCCTGGCCTGCGCCGCGTACGCGAGCACGCACTTGTACACGCCGTCAGCCGTGATCGACTTGCCGGTTGTCCGCGTAGGCTGAAACAGTGCGGCGGCCGGTGTCATGGCGTGTCCAGCCGCTTCCAGATAGATATGAAGGCGCTCGGCACTCGCCGGATGAAGCGGCACGTAACGGGTCTTGCCGCCCTTGCCATGTACACGCAGGTGCGGCACGCCGCGACGGTCGTGAATGTCGCGGACCTTCTGCAGGCAGAGTTCCTCGCGACGCAGCCCGTGATACAGCAGCACGGCCAGCATCGCACGATCCCGCTTCCCCTTGAGCGTCGTTGGGTCAGGCGCATCGAGCAGTGCACGGGCCTGATGATCACCGAGCGCCGGCGTCCTGCCCTCGTTGCTGTCGACCTTCGGACGCTTCGCGCCCTTGACCGGATTGAAGTCGACCGCGTTCTTTTCACAGAGGTATTCGAACAGCGACGACAGCGCGGCGAGCTTGCGCCGGATCGTCGCGCCGGACAACGCACGGTCCTCGAGCACCTTGCGCCACGCGAGCACGTGGGCGCGGGTGACGAGGCGGAACTCGTCCGGCTGCCGGATCCCGGCAAAAGCCATGAAGTCCTGCAGGTCGATCTGGTACGCGCGGCGCGTGCGCGGATTGTCGAGATTGGCAAACCATTCGGCCTCGGCCGGAACAGCCGCGAGCTGGTGGAATTCGGCCGCCGTCAGCGGCCGGTCAAGACGCGCAGTGAGATCGCGGCGGCCAGCCGCAGACGCGGCATTGATTGCAACCTTGGTCCCGGTCATCGGCGAGGTCTCCCTGTTGTGATGCTCACAGGATCCGCAGGTTGCGGATCCTGCCGATCCGCGGCGAGCGCTGGCGGATCAGGTCGGCGATGAACTCGGGCAGCAGCGCGCGCGGCACGCTGGCCGGCACGTCGGTAATCACCTGACCCGGCACCTGGACAATGAAGGCGTCCGGGGCGCTCGCCAGGCTGTGTTCGTAGCTGACGCGATAGTCCATTCTGTTTCCTTGCTGTGCGTAGTTGCCCGGTAACGTACGCAACATCCGGATCGGGTGCTGTTGTTACTGGCGGATTACGCGTAGAATTTGTGTAGTGGGGCGTCCGTGCGCCCCGACATTCGCAAAAGGCCGCCTCGTGCGGCCTTTTGCATTTCTGACCCGCCCCTCGAGGCGGGTTTTTTTATTGGCACCAGCAAATGAAGAAGATCGATTGGACCAAGGTCGTGATTGCAGTGATCCGTGCGGTCACCGCGGTTATCGTGGCCTTGATCAACCATCCTCATTCCAGCTAAGCGCCCAATCCCGATTGTCCTTACCGTCACCCTGCAGTTCGTGACGGGTCGGTGATTTTTGGCCACTGACCTGTCAGCCATGCTGATGATGAAGTTACTATTGATAACATATTTTATCAATAGTAACTGCGCCGAAGAAAGCGCGGTGGACCGGTTCCGGAGAACCCACCCGCCCGCGCTCAGGAGAGTCACTTTTTCTTCGGCTTGCTCAAGGTTGCGCCCTTGCGCTGGGAGAGGTCCGAAGCGGCGACCTCTTTCTCCTTCCTGGCCGATTTCGGATCACGCAGGATCTTGCTCAAGCCAGTCTATCGCAAGTGAGGCGTTCCGCGATTTGGCGCTGAAATGCAAAGTGGGTGCTTGCGCTTCGGCGCTACTCGACCACTCAGGCATCGGCAACACATGTACCGTTGACGTGACCGTAGCAGGTGTCGAACTCGTGGGAGGGGCGCTGCCGCGCTGAGCGCATCCTGGACTGCAAAGGAACCACTCGTAATCCCGTGTTACGGATCTCGCAAGGCCGTTGCACCTGTGTCCGTCACCCGCTCCTACACTCAGACCCGTACAGATTGTCATTGCACGCAATGCGAGGAGCAGGAAAATGAACAAGACGATTCTTGGCGCAGCGCTCGGTCTGGCAGTACTGGCAGCATCAACAGCCGCATCGGCACACGTCGACGTC
>DASVNP010000465.1:0-9306 GCA_036383775.1 Paraburkholderia sp.
GCCGCACATAATTGACGAATTTGACGAACACAAGGTAAGGGTAATGGCAAAAATCATTGTGGTGACTTCGGGCAAGGGTGGCGTGGGCAAGACGACCACGAGCGCGAGTTTTGCATCGGCCCTCGCATTGCGGGGCAGCAAGACCGCCGTGATCGACTTCGACGTCGGCCTGCGTAACCTCGACCTCATCATGGGCTGTGAGCGACGCGTGGTGTATGACCTGATCAACGTGATCCAGGGCGAAGCCAATCTGAACCAGGCGCTCATCAAGGACAAGAAGTGCGAGAACCTCTTCATCCTGCCGGCCTCGCAAACGCGTGACAAAGACGCATTGACAATGGAAGGCGTCGAGAAGGTCATCAACGACCTGATCGCGATGGATTTCGAATTCATCGTCTGCGATTCGCCGGCCGGTATCGAGTCGGGCGCGCTGCTTGCCATGCACTTCGCCGACGAAGCGCTGATCGTGACGAATCCGGAAGTTTCGTCGGTGCGCGACTCGGACCGCATCCTCGGCATTCTGTCGTCGAAGACCAAGCGCGCGATCGAAAGCAAGGAGCCGATCAAGGAGCACCTGCTGATCACGCGCTACAACCCGAAGCGCGTCAGCGAAGGCGAAATGCTCTCGCTCACCGATATTCAGGAAATTCTGCGCATCGACCTGATCGGCGTGATTCCGGAATCGGAAGCGGTGCTGCATGCGTCGAACCAGGGCCTGCCGGCTGTGCACCTCGACGGCACCGATGTGGCCGAAGCCTATAAAGACGTCGTATCGCGTTTCCTCGGCGAGCAGAAGTCGCTTCGCTTTACCGATTACCAGAAGCCCGGGCTGCTGCAGCGCCTCTTCGGCACCAAGTAAGGGGGGCGCACGTAATGTCGATTCTTTCGTTTTTGCTGGGCGAGAAGAAGAAATCCGCGTCGGTAGCGAAGGAACGCCTGCAGTTGATCATCGCGCACGAGCGCGCCGGCGGCCATGCGCCGGCCGATTACCTGCCTGCGTTGCAACGCGAACTCGTCGCCGTGATTTCGAAGTACGTGAAGATATCCAATGACGATATTCGCGTAAGCCTCGAACGCCAGGACGATCTCGAAGTGCTCGAGGTCAAGATCGAAATACCGCAGACCTGAGCGCCTCGGGTCGTTTCAGGGCTCCTGGTTCCTTAGGAGCCGCAGCCGGTTTCGCATGACGTGCCGCGCGCTTTGCCGCGTTGTGTCGGTAAGACATGACGCAGTGGAGCGTGCCGGCACCGACGCTTCGCGCGCGTGCCGCGAGTGCTCTATCACACGTCCCTCCTCGTCGAAATAATCCGTTGCACTTCGGTGTGTGCCGTTACACGCCGGTAGTCAGCCGGTTCGTTCCCTCGCGCATTGAATGGATAACACCACGGATCACGCCGTATTCGGTGTCCAACAACAGAGGGGAAAATCATGAACAAGACCTTTCGTTTGCTGATCGTCAACGCCGTATTGATCGCCGCCGGCGCAGCCGCTGTCGCGTCGGCTTCCGCTGAAGAAGTTGTCATCATCGCGCCGTCCGCGCCGCCGGCGGTGCGCTATGAAGTCGTGCCGGCACCGCGCGTCGGCTATGTGTGGGACAAGGGGCATTGGCGTTGGGACCATGGTCGCTATGTGTGGGACGCGGGCCACTGGCAAGTTGAGCGCGTCGGTTATCACTGGGTGCCGGGCCACTGGGTCGAGCATGGCCCGAACTACCGCTGGGTCGAAGGCCACTGGGCGTAACGCCACCGGCTGCACCAGCACGCGACGCGGTACGCCGGGTGCCGCTTGCGCCGCCTCTTCCAGATCGATGACCGCCCAGGCGCGGCCCGCCTATTCGGCGTAGCGCCCGCCTGTGCGTTCAAGGGAACCCATGATGAAAAAGAATCTGCTTCTGATCGCCGTGCTGGCGGTCATGCTGGCCGGCTGCGTCGTCGTGCCGGCTCGGCCGGTGTATATGCGCGCGCCGGCGGTCGTCGTCTACTGACGCGGCGCGCCGTGGTCGGCGCCTGGGTTTGCGCCGGTGTCGGGCTCGCCATTGGCTGGCGCGAGAGCCGCGTCCGGCGCCTCGACTTCGGGGACCTCCGGCACCGGCGCGGGCGCCGGTTGCGGCAGCGGCGCCATATAGCGAGCTGCCAGCGACTCATACAGCGGTGGCGCGAACAGGCGCGATACCCGGCTCGCAATCAACGCGGTGGCCATCAGAGAAATCACCAGCGCATGGCCATTGATCATTTCCATCACGATCACGAACGACGTAATCGGCGACTGCGTGACGGCAGCCAGATAGCCGACCATGGCGAGCGCGATCAGCATGGGCAGGCTCATCGAGTCGAATACGATATGCAGCAGGTTGCCGAAGCCCGCGCCGATCGACAGCGAAGGCGCGAAGATGCCGCCCGGAATGCCTGGCAGATAAGAGCCGACCATCGAGATCATCTTCAGGAACGGATAGAACACCGACAATTGCGTCTGCCCGTCGAGCAACCCGCGCGCCTCGGCATAGCCGCTGCCGAAGGTCGTGCCGCCCGAGATCAGGCCGACCACCGCGATCGCGAAGCCGCACAACGCGGCAAATGCGACCGGACGCTCGCCATGCAATTGACGCAGCGGCGCCGGAATCCAGCGCGCGGTGTTCAGCAGCAGCCAGCCGAACACGCCGCCCGCTGCGCCGGTGACGATCGCAGTGAGCAGCACAGCCAGCGCCAGCAGCTTGGGAAAGTGCGCGCCGATCTGGATCGTGCCGAAATACGTGTAGTTGCCGTTCAGTCCGAGCGCGATCACGCCGGCGATGATGATCGCGGTAATCAGCACGCCGCTCGCGCGCGCCTCGAAACTGCGTGTCAGTTCCTCGATGGCGAAGACGATGCCGGCGAGCGGCGTGTTGAACGCCGCGGACAATCCGGCCGCCGCGCCGGCCAGCACCAGTTGCCGCTCGATCAGCGCGTTGGAGCGCGGATAGAGCCGCCGCAGATTGAACATGAGTGCGGCGCCGACCTGCACGGTCGGTCCTTCGCGGCCGATGGTGAACCCACCGAGAATCGCCAGAAAGGACACGGCGATCTTGCCGAGCAGAATCCGGAACGACAGCAGCCGCGCGCCGTGATCGCTTGGCCTGGAATGAAGTGTCGCGATGACCTGTGGAATGCCGCTGCCTTCCGCGCCGCGGAAGAATGTGCGCGTGAGCCAGACGGCGAGTGCCGCGACCGCGGGGGTGAGAATCAGCGGTGCCCATGCATGCTGTTGCTGCAGGGTGCGGAATTCGTTGTAGCCGAGGTCGATGAGCCTTGCATACATCACCGCGACGAGGCCGACGGCGACCGCTCCGAGCCAGAAAATACCGTATTGGCGCCAGAGGCGCCTTGCGCGCCGCACGATGGGAGGAGAGCGCAGGGGGATTGGCCGGGACATGAGCGTGTGCAGGCGCAAAGGTTGAAGTATAAGGCGCGCTGGGCCGACAAAACGATATGAAAGTAATTTGAAATGGTATAAACGATAATTTGTAATGTTGTTGGTGTAACGCGTTGTATTAAAGACCGGTTTGCGGGTTGCCGGTTTCCATCAAAGATATTTCAATCGTCGGCTAAAATAGTTTGACATTCGAACATCTAATAGGTCCTCAATGAAGCGCGTCCTTATCGTCAAGGTCACTTCACTCGGCGATATCGTGCAGGCTTTGCCCGTTGTCGCCGATATCAAACGCGCGTATCCCGGCGTTCAGGTGGATTGGGCCGCAGACGAAGCATTCGCCGAGGTGGTGCACTGGAGCGAGAGTGTGGACCGCGTGCTGTGCGCGCCGCTGCGCCGCTTCAAGAAAGCCCGCCGCTGGGCGGACTTCAAGTCGATCTGGGCCTCCATCGCCGAACTGCGCGCCTACCGCTACGACTTCATCATCGATATTCACGGTGTCTACAAGAGCGCGATCATTGCCTTTCTGGCGCGCTCGTCGAAGCGCATCGGCTATCAGTCCCAGGATCTGGGCGAGCGTGGCGCCGCATTCGCCTACACCGGCCGCTTTGGCCCGCGTCCGCAATGCAATGCGTGGCACGGCATGCGCATCAGCACGGGCGAGGCATTGGGTTACGAAGTAGAAGGCCCGGCTATCTACAATCTGCGCCTGCCCGAGCCGGCCAGCCTGCCGTTCGGATCGAACAGCGCGCCGGTCGCCGCGCTCTTTCACGCCACCTCGAAAGACGACAAGAAATGGCCGCTGGCGCATTGGGCCGAGGTCGGCCGCGAGTTGGCGCAACGCGGTTTTCATGTAGTGCTGCCGTGGGGTTCGGAGGGCGAGCGGGCCGAAGCGGAGCAGATTGCATCGCAAGTGCCGGGCGCAGCTGTTCTGCCGAAAATGAGCGTGACCGAAATCGCGCAGATGATCGATGCGTGCGCGCTGGTAATCGGCACCGACACCGGCTTCGTCCATCTCGCGCACGCATTGCAGAAGCGTACGGTGATGATCTTCGTGGCGACCTCGCCGTCGCATTGCGGCATCGAATCGCCGTTCCGCTCCATCTCGATCGGCGACGGCCAGTCGGTGCCGCCCGTCAGCGCCGCGCTCGAGGCGATTGACTACGTCCATACCGATCCGCATGCCTTTGCTATGCAAAGTGGATCGGCTGCAGCCTGAGCGCCGCGCTGAATTTTGCGCACTCGCGCAATCGTTTGCCCAAAAGAAAAGAGGCGCCACGCGCAGTCCGCCCGATCAATCGGGCGCTGCCTCGTAACGCCTCTGAAAAACGCCCGCGTCGGGGAACAACGGGCGGAGAGGAATCGTCGCGTACAACCCTGCTGGGGATGCACCAGGCGTTGCCACGGCTCACGCGCCGCACATTACACGCCTGTTAAATCTGTCGCTTTTCGTAGAGTGCCTAGCGGCCCGCCGGTTCACCTTTTCACTTCGCAGACGGAGCCGGCACCTCCTGTCCCTTCGCCACCTCGCCGAGCGGCACCACGCTTTGCGTCGCTCACGCGCTACGGATGCGCTGCCAGCAAGGCGCCTGTCTGGCAGGCAGGTTCAAACCAGTATAGGCGGTGTTTTCCTCTGCGGTGAATTCGTCGCGCTCATGCCTCGGACGCCGTATGTCACTTGCGTCGGTCATGTAACACCTTGGTGATCTTCCCTTACAAATGGCAACGCTTGCGTGAGGCGCCGTCGTGTTCAATCGAGTCATCGGGCTTGGGCTCGAATAAATCTGACTCGACGGAGAACAACATGAAACGCCTGATTCTGAGCCTGATCGCAGGCACACTGCTCGCAACGGCGCTCGGCGGCTGCATCGTCGCGCCCGCCCCCGGCTATTACTACGGCGGAGGCGGCTACTATCATCACGGTGGTTACTACTACCGCTAAGGGCCGGGGTCAGGTGCCGCGGCGCTTAACGGGCGAAAGCACGGGCGCCGCGGCAAAAGCCCGGGTCAGGCCAGCAGCATTTCGAAGGCGATCACTGCCGCAATGGCCGCGGCATTCGCCGCCAGCGCCTCCACGACAATGCCTTTCCATGTCGCGGGGCGAAAGCGCAGGGCAAGCAGCAACGAACACAGCAGTGCCAGCGCAATGATCATGACGACGTCCGCGTTGTGAAGATGAATATTCATCCGGACCTCCCTGCGCGCTATGGGGTTATTTGCGTCGAGTATAGGGAAGTCAAAAAGACGCGCAAGGCAGGGGATTCACCCAGGAATGTCCGGCAGGCGAGGGTGTGAAGCAGGCTTTGAAGCGAGGGCGGGGGTGGCCGATGCCGCCGCGCCACGCATTGCGCGCGGGGCGGCATCGAGTCAGGACAAACCAGGCGCCGCAGCGGCGTCCCGGGTTACATCAAGCGTGTGTCGCGCGTCTCGCGCATGCACAGCACGCCGATCATGCTGACGGCTGCGGCGATCGACACATACGCGCCGACCCACGGCAGCCCGCCGCGTGCGGCGAGCATCTGCGCGATATACGGCGCGACCGAGGCGCCGAGAATCCCGCCGAGGTTATACGACACACCCGCGCCGGTATAGCGCACATTGGTCGGGAACAGTTCCGGCAGCAGAGCGCCCATCGGTGCGAAAGTGACGCCCATCAGGAACAGCTCGATCACGAGGAACAGCAGCACCAGCGGCGTCTGTCCGCTGCCGAGAAGCGGCGCCATCGTGAAGCCCGACAGAATCGCCGCGATGATGCCGACGATCAGCACCGGCTTGCGCCCATAGCGGTCGCTGGCCCAAGCGGACAGGGGCGTGGCGAGCGCCATGAACACCACGGCGATGCACAGCAGCCCGAGGAAAGTTGGCCGGGGAATGTGCAGCACGGAGACGCCGTACGACAGCGAAAACGTGGTGGCGTTGTAGAACAGCGTGTAGCAGACCACCATTGCGAGCGCGCCGAGCAGAGTCGGCACCCAATGTTGCGAAAGCAACGTGGCGATCGGCACCTTGACACGTTCCTGACGGTCGATAGCCGCCTGGAACGCCGGCGTCTCGGCAATCTTCAAACGCACGTATAAACCAAGCGCGACCAGCACGGCGCTCACGAGGAACGGCACGCGCCAGCCCCAGCTGCGGAATTGTTCTTCGCTCAACGAGAGCGCTAGTGCGAAGAACAAACCGTTGGACGCCAGAAAGCCGACCGACGGTCCAAGCTGCGGGAACATGCCGAACCAGCCGCGCTTGCCGGCCGGGGCGTTCTCGGTGGCGAGCAGCGCCGCGCCGCCCCATTCCCCGCCCAACCCGATGCCCTGGCCGAAGCGCAAGACACATAACAGGATCGGCGCGAGGCTGCCAATCGAGTCGTAGCCCGGCACGAAGCCAATCAGCGTGGTCGACAGGCCCATCACCAGCAGCGACGCGACCAGCGTCGACTTGCGGCCGATCCGGTCGCCGAAGTGGCCGAACAGAAACGAGCCGATCGGCCTCGCAATGAACGCGATGCCGAACGTGACGAAGGCCGACAAGGCCTGAGCGGTCGCCGAGCCGTGCGGGAAAAACACAGGCCCGATGACGAGCGCCGCGGCGGTCGCGTAGACGTAGAAATCGTAGAACTCGATCGCGGTGCCGATAAAGCTCGCGAAGATGATCCGCGCGTTGTTGTTCTGTTTGGCCGCATTGGGCCCGGCCGCGGAAATCGGCGAAGTGGACATGCAGGGTCTCCATGTGTCGTGATTCCGCTGGGCGGCGTAAGCCGTGCCGGAAGGCTCCGGCGCAGGGAATCCGAAAATTATAGCGAGCGCAACCGGCTTCAGTCGATGGTTTGCGCTTGCGGCGAGGCGAGCTCGCGGAGCTGGAATTTGCCGTCGTCGTTGAAGAGCCAGTCTTCGAACAGTTCGAGCTGGCCGCGGCCGTTCAGCAATTTGCCGGGCGGTTCCGGCAACGGCGCGGCGCGCCGCAAGGAGGCGAGTGCGGCGCTCTCGGCTTCATTGTCGCCGTTGGTGCGATAGACCGACGACGCCACCACGCGTCCATTGGCATCCACGGTGAACGACACCACCACCAGCGAGCGCAGCATGGCTTGTGGTGTGCCGCGCAGCACATAAGACGGATTGCGTTCGACGATGCGTCGGGCGACGGCATCGCGATACTGATCGAGCGTGACGCTATTGATGGCAGCTGGTGGGGTGGACACGGCCGCGGCGGGGCGTGTCCATGGTGTGAGCGTCACATTGCAGCCGCTCAAGGCGATGCCCAACGCCGCGGCGAACAGCACGCCGCGCCCATGCGCGGGCCATGCACTGACACGGTAAATACGACTGCCGGTCAGGCGTACAAGGTAACGCGAGCGGGAGAACATCGTCGGAGATAACACGGGGCGGGACTAATTTGATAGTAGTCAAAATACGTCAGTAAGCAATTGGCGTTCACCCGCTTTGTGTGTCCCAGCGCCTGTAACAGGCTGAAATATGATCGGATTGGTGCGCGTGCAAAACGCGCCTAAACTGCGACTGCCTCCCTCGGGAGGCATCGGTGGAAGTCTTTCAATTAGCCCGCTTCGCGCGGGCTTTTTTTCGGCGTTACTTCAATGCCTGACGTGCCGCTTGCACTGCGGCGAGCACCTGCTCCGGCGCCGTGCCGCCCGGATGATTGCGGCTTGCGACCGAGCCTTCGAGCGTGAGGTATGAGAACACGTCATCGCCGATCAGATGCGCGACGTTCGGCAGTTCGGTGCGCATTTGCTCGAGCGTCAGATCCGCCAGATCGCAGCCGCGATCGGCGCAGATGCGAACGGCCAAGGCGACTGCTTCGTGCGCATCGCGGAACGGCAGGCCACGCTTGACGAGGTAGTCGGCGAGATCGGTTGCGGTAGAGAAGCCTTGCAACGCGGCGTCGCGCATGGCTTGCGGCCTGACCGAAATACCGGCAACCATTTCAGCGAAGATGCGCAGCGTATCGGCCACCGTGTCGACGGTGTCGAACAGCGGCTCCTTGTCTTCCTGATTGTCCTTGTTGTACGCGAGCGGCTGGCCTTTCATCAGCGTGAGCAGCGCGATCAGATGGCCGTTCACACGGCCTGTCTTGCCGCGCGCCAGTTCAGGCACGTCCGGGTTCTTCTTCTGCGGCATGATCGACGAACCGGTGCAGAAGCGGTCGGCGAGATCGATGAAGCCGACGCGCGGGCTCATCCACAGTACGAGTTCTTCGGAGAAGCGCGAGACGTGCGTCATGACGAGCGCCGAGGCCGCCGTGAATTCGATCGCGAAGTCGCGGTCGGACACCGCGTCGAGCGAGTTCGCGCAGATGCCGTCGAAGCCCAGCGTCTTCGCCACCGCGTGGCGGTCGATCGGATAGCTGGTGCCGGCGAGCGCGGCCGCGCCGAGCGGCAGGCGGTTCACGCGCTTGCGGCAATCGAGCATGCGCTCGGCGTCGCGCGAAAACATTTCGACGTAGGCGAGCAGGTGATGGCCGAACGTGACCGGCTGCGCCACTTGCAGGTGCGTGAAGCCCGGCATGATGGTTGCGGCGTTCTTCTCCGCCATGTCGAGCAGGGCGGTGCGCAGCTCAGTGAGCAAGCCGCCGATCCGGTCGATCTCGCCGCGCAGCCACAAGCGGATGTCGGTCGCGACCTGGTCGTTACGCGAGCGGCCGGTGTGCAAGCGCTTGCCGGCGTCGCCGATCAGCGCGGTCAGGCGCGCTTCGATATTCAGGTGCACGTCTTCCAGATCGAGTTGCCACTCGAATTCGCCTCGTTCGATTTCGCCCTTGATCTGCGCCATGCCGCGTTGGATCGCGGCGAGGTCGTCGGCGGCGATGATCTTCTGCGCGGCCAGCATCGAGGCGTGCGCGAGCGACCCTTCGATGTCGACGAGCGCCAGACGCTTGTCGAAGAAAACCGACGAC
>DASVNP010000466.1:0-4402 GCA_036383775.1 Paraburkholderia sp.
GGTCTGTCGCCGCGTGGTCCACTTACGCGCCGCTTCCGGGAATTGCACACTGTGCGGCAAAGGGTGGCATCGTTTCGCTTACGCGGCATCTCGCGATGGAAGGGCGGCATCATGGCGTTCGGGCTAATTCCCTGTCCCCCGGCACGATAGCTACACCAGCTGTCGAAGCCAAGGCTCGGGATAAGGAATGGGCCGATCATATGAAAGGACGTATCATGCGGGGCGAGTTCGGTAAACCTGAGGAAGTAGCAGCAGCAGCCGTGTTTCTTGCTTCCGATGAAAGCAGTTTCATCAATGCGACCGACATTCGAGTAGATGGAGGCACACTGGCCTGGTGATGAACAGAAACAGGGTTCCTGGCCGCGGGATGAACGCGGCGGAGAGGGGAAGGCTCATGTTCGAGCGCGTGGCCAAAGTACCCGCATACCTCACACCCGAGGGCTTTGAAGCTCCATGCTTCGTCTATATGAACGCGCCCCTTTGCGCCAAGGCTTGGTGCGTTTAGCGTAGACGGGATGTTCTGCAGATTTATATTTGATTCCGGCTCAAGCAGGTTAGCTGACTGGCCGCGCTGCTGATGCTTATCCATACGGGCTATCACCGTAAGCACGCGAGCCGTGTGCGGTGCAATGAAATTCAGGCACCAACGATCATGCCAGGTCCACAGAGGCCGCACAGCGACGAAGTGCGCGGGGCGCTGATTACGCCGTGGGTCGCCGCCCGGATCTGCGGGAAGCCGCTGAGTACCATGAGTCCGATCCCGATCATCGCATTGCTTCGTAACACGTTCCACGATGTGGGCTTCCATTCAACACGGGATGTGCTTAGGCATACGTTATATCCGTGTCCACCTTCGCGTGAAATGTCTGTCCAGATCAATGTGAAATACGCATCCACCGGTGGCCGCCAAACACGTCATCGTGGGATGACGTCAGGCTGAACTTGCGCTTCAGCTGTCAATCCCCTTGATCGCATTGGAAGGTTTAATTTATCATTTGCGAAATCGCATTACGTAAAAAGGAATGACATGAGAACCGAAGATGCACCGACCCCAAAAGGCGCGCATGGGGTTCATTCAGCTGAAACGGTTCTGCGAATACTGGGATCGTTCATCGGGCATGACACGTCGGTAATGCTTAAGACGCTCGCGGAGCGAGCGGATCTCCACCCGGCAAAAGTGCACCGCTACCTTGTTAGCCTTTGCCGCTCGGGGTTTGTCGAACAGGACGAGTTGACCAGTCGTTACCGATTGGGCACGTCCGCACTGCGACTTGCATTCACAGCCCTGAATTCAGTCGACTGCGTACGAGTGGCCCGTCCTTTGCTAAATCAATTTTGCAAGGAACTGAACAATACCGTTGTCCTTGGAACCTGGAACGCAGGGCGTCCCACCATAGCATTGAGGGAAACTCTTCCGGGCCTACTGAGCATGACAGCAACAGAAGGTTATGCGCTTCCGCTTTTACGTTCGTCGATTGGTAACGTTTTCGGCGCTTATTTGCCCCGTGAAAAAACTAATCCACTGATCGTTGCCGAGCTATCAGATCTCGAACAAGGGGAAGTGAGCTCGGAAGTTGAAGTCGAGAAGCTTTTCTCGGACACCAGACGACGGGGGCTAGCGCGCACGACCGGGCAATTGAATCCAGGTTCCCATTCTTTTGCAGCTCCAGTTTTCGATGTTTATGGAGACATTGCGGCGGTCCTGTGTACCCTTGGACCTACAGGGCACTTCGATTCGAACTGGTCTTCGCCGATCGCAATGTCATTGCTAGCCTGCTCGGCGGAGCTATCCCGTCGGCTAGGATTTGTGCAACCGTAAATGCTTGCAGCGCTAACCTGGGGCGTTGCCGGCAAGTTCAGGAGTGGGCGAATTTTCGTTGCAACGTGCTACCCATCGCGATATGAACGATCGCGAGCACAAAATTTGCCACGACTAGCTTGTGCAGCGGAGACAATCCACGATTGCGTCCGCACCCAAATGTTTACTCGCGAACGCGATATTTGCCCTTTGTCGTCATGATCGTGCGCGCCATGATCCGCGAATTCGAGCACGACGTGCGTCTTGTGCTCGAGACGCTCGCGCCTCAAACGCCGGCGAATGCCGTCGGCTTGCTTGGAGTGCAGGGTTCCGGGCGCGGCTTCGGAATCGTGAAGGAACGCAATTGCGGGCGCACGCGAAACGAGGGCGAACGCTAACGCGCGTAGCTGTCGGGCCGCATTGCTTGAAATATTGCAAGACTAACCAAATCAGGCGATAGGGATGATCGTGCGAGCAACACGTCTTTCGTGACAGGCGGCGGCTCGGCTCTGGGCGCGGCGGTGGGATGTCATTTGCTCGGACGCGGCGCGAACGTGGCGTTCGCGGATATCGACATCGCGCGTGCGCGCGACGAGGCCTCGCGCAATGAAGCGCGTGCGCTTGCCTTGCGGGTAGACGTCACGGATCCGGCCAGCGTCGAGGCGGCCATCGTGCGGGTCACGCAGCGCTTTGGCGCGCTGCGTGGCGTAGTCAATTGCGCGGGCATTGCGCCGGCACAGCGCATCGTCGGGAAAGAGGGCGTGCGTGCGCTGGAGCCTTTCGGAAAGGTCGTCAACGTGAACCTGATCGGCACATTCAACGTGATGCGTCTCGCCGCCGTGGCTATGGCGAACAATACGCCCGATGCGCGGGGCGAGCGTGGCGTGATCGTCAATACGGCATCGGTGGCGGCTTACGACGGGTAGGTCGGGCAGTCAGCCTATGCGGCCTCGAAGGGCGGCGTGGCTTCGCTCACGCTGCCCGCCGCGCGGGAGTTGGCGCGACCCGCTCGTGTACGTGTCGTCTTGCCGGGAAGCGTTTCTTTACCGTTTCGTCCAGTTGCCAGGCCGCCGCTCAGCAACCGACTTTACCCCTTCCTTGAAGTCCTCGCTGGCGAAGAGCGCGATTTGTTCGCCGCATTCGTGCTCGACCTGCGCGGCTACGGCGTCGGCCAAGCCGGCACGCAGCGTCGCCCGTGTTGCGTCGAGTGCGAGCGGCGCTGCTTCGGCGATCTCCCGAGCGAGCGCGAGCGACGCGCTTTCGAGCGCGTCCGCCGGAACTACCGTGTCTGCCAATCCGATCGCCGCCGCGTCGGTGCCGTTCAGGCGCCGACCGGTGTATAGCAACATGGCGGCGTTTTGCAGTCCGATCACGCGCGGCAGGACGTGCGTGAGGCCGAAGCCGGGATGAATGCCGATTTTCACGAAATTGCCGCTGAAGCGGGCGTCTTCAGAGGCGACCCGGAAGTCACCGATCATTGCGAGGCCAAGCCCTCCGCCGACTGCTGCGCCCTGCACAGCGACGACGATCGGCTTGCGCGTGCGATATAACCGAACGCCGTTTCTATAGAGCTCTCGTGGGTCCGAAAGGTCGCCACCTCCAGAGCCTTCGGCGCCTGAGAAACTGGCGCCTGCGCAGAACACCTTACCTTCCGACCGCAACAGAACCGCGCGCAAGCCGTCGACACGGTCGACCTCCTCTAACGCGTCGGCCAGCCCGGTGATCAAACCAACGTCAAAGTAATTCAAGGGCGGGCGCGAAAATGTGATAATGGCCACCGCCCCATCGATGGATACGGTTACGCCATCGAACTGGGTCCTCATTGGATGTTCTCCAGGAAAAGAAAGAGCGTTGAGAAAAGTCCCTGCACGGCCCCAATCGACCGGCCTTGGCTGAAGGCAGATCGGCGATGGGAGCGTCATAGCATGGTCTAAGACTGAGCCTCGCGCTATTTTGCGATTTTGTTGCGCGGGCTAGACCGCGCTCAGTTCGCGTAGGAAATCAAGCGCTCGGGGGCGACTGTCGGCGGCTAGCGCAGCGCCAAGTTTGCCGAACCAGTAGCTTTCGGATCCCGCTGCGAGGCGCCACGCATTGATTCGGCGAGTGAGCAATTGCAGGTCGAACTCTTCTGTGAAGCCGATTGCGCCATGCACAGCATGGGCCACTGCAGAGACTCTGACCGCAGCCTCACTGGTGCGCGCCTTGGCAACGGCGACACGGTTGACGTCGAGGGCCAGTCGATGTTTGGGTACTGACAGCTCTATCGCCATCCGCGCGGAAAAGATTTGCTCTGCCATCAGCGCGAGTTGATGCTGGATTGCCTGGAACTTGCCGATCGGTCTGCCGAACTGCTGGCGTTGATTTGCATACTCGAGCGTGAGGTCGAAGGCGGCCGTAAAAGCGCCGCCGAGCTGCGCGGCGTAGATGAACGCTTGGATCAACCTCACGGGCGTACCTAACGTGATGCTCTGCCCAGAACCGCACTCGGACGCCGGCCAGCTCATTGCTGCATCCAGAATGAACGGTGCGGGACTCATCCGCGCCTGGGCTGTGGGCAGTATCCTCACCTCGTCGCCGATTTCGACGATGACATGGTCGGCGACC
>DASVNP010000467.1:0-74152 GCA_036383775.1 Paraburkholderia sp.
GAAACAGCTGGCGGCCGAAAAAGGCGCCGAGATCGGCGTCTGCGTACTGGAAAAAGGCTCGGAGATCGGGGCGCATATCCTCTCGGGCGCGGTGATGGACCCGCGCGCCATCACCGAGCTGATTCCGGACTGGAAGGAAAAGGGCGCGCCGCTCACGGTGGACGTGACCGAAGACAAATTCCTCTTCCTGACCGAAACCGGCTCGAAAAGCGTGCCGGTCTGGGCGCTGCCGGACAACTTCAAGAATCACGGCAACTACGTGATCAGCCTCGCGAACGTCACGCGCTGGCTGGGCCAGCAGGCCGAAGCGCTGGGCGTCGAGATTTTCCCGGGCTTTCCGGCCGCGGAAATCCTCTACAACGACGACGGCTCGGTCAAAGGCGTGGCGACCGGCAACCTCGGCATCGGCAAGGACGGCGAGCCCACCGAGAACTTCCAGCTCGGCATGGAACTGCACGCGAAGTACACGCTCTTCTGCGAGGGTGCGCGCGGTCATCTCGGCCGTCAACTGAACGATAAGTTCCGGCTGCGCGACGGCGTCGATCCGCAGGTCTACGGCATCGGCATCAAGGAACTGTGGGAGATCGATCCGTCGAAGCACAAGCCCGGTCTGGTGATGCACACCGCCGGCTGGCCGCTGGAGAACGACACCTACGGCGGCTCGTTCCTCTATCACATGGACAACAACCAGGTGGTGGTGGGCTTCGTGGTGGGTCTGGGCTACACGAATCCGTACCTGTCACCGTTCGAAGAGTTCCAGCGCTACAAGACGCATCCGGCGATCCGCGCGATTCTGGAAGGCGGCAAGCGCGTCTCCTACGGCGCGCGGGCGATTACCGCGGGCGGCCTGCTGTCGCTGCCGAAGCTGGTGTTCCCGGGCGGCGCGCTGGTGGGTGACGATGCGGGCTTCCTGAACGCATCGCGGATCAAGGGTTCGCATGCGGCGATCAAGACCGGCATGCTGGCGGCCGAGGCGGCATTCGACGCGGTGCAGGCAGGCCGCCAGAACGATGAACTCACGGCCTATCCCGAGAGCTTCAAGACCTCGTGGCTGCACACCGAACTGCATCGCGCGCGCAATTTCAAACAGTGGATGAGCAAGGGCCTGTACCTGGGCACGCTGATGGTGGGCATCGAGCAGAAGCTGCTGGGCGGCAACGTGCCGTGGACGCTGCATCACCAGCATTCGGACCACGAAACGCTCAAGCCCGCCTCACAGTGCAAGCAGATCGTTTATCCGAAGCCGGACGGCAAGCTGACGTTCGACCGGCTTTCCTCCGTGTTCATCTCGAACACGAATCATGAGGAAAACCAGCCGGCGCATCTGACGCTGAAAGACCCGTCCGTGCCGGTGAACGTGAACTGGCAGACCTATGCCGGTCCGGAATCGCGTTATTGCCCGGCGGCGGTGTATGAGTTCGTCAAGAACGACGACGGCAGCGAGCGGCTCGTGATCAACGCGCAGAACTGCGTGCACTGCAAGACCTGCGACATCAAGGACCCGACGCAGAACATCGTCTGGGTCACGCCGGAAGGTGGCGGCGGACCGAACTACCCGAACATGTGATTGAAGGGCGACATGCAAACAATTGGAATCATAGGCGCGGGGCAGATGGGAAGCGGCATCGCGCTGGTCTGTGCAATAGCCGGCCTCGACGTAATCGTCACGGATCTCGATGAACATGCGGTGAATCGCAGCATCGAAAGCATCGCGGCGAATCTCGGGAGGATGGTATCGAAGGGGAAAACGACTTCAGCCGAAGCGGAGTCGGCGTTGGAACGAATCAAGGGAAGCACCCTGTTGACTGAACTTGCCGAATGCGATTTCGTGATCGAAGCGGCGACGGAAAATGTGCAGATCAAAGAGCAGATTCTGAGGAAGCTGGATGCCATCGTGCGGTCGAATGCCATCATCGCGACTAACACTTCATCGGTATCCGTCACGAGGCTGGGTGCGACGCTCAATGACCCGAGCCGCTTCACGGGAATGCACTTTTTCAATCCCGTTCCGCTGATGGCGCTCGTCGAAGTCATTCGCGGGCTTCAAACTAGCGACGCCACGTTCGATGCGGCCGTCGGCCTTGCAAAGCGTATCGGGAAGACCGCGATTTGCGTGAAGAATTCCCCGGGCTTCGTGGTCAATCGCATTCTGATACCAATGATCAATGAAGCGATTTTCGTGCTGCACGAAGGCCACGCGAGCGCTGAAGCGATCGATGAAGGCATGAAGCTGGGCGCCAATCATCCGATTGGACCGCTGGCGCTGGCGGACCTGATCGGTCTCGATACGATGCTCGCGATCATGGACGTGCTGTACCGCGACTTTAACGATTCGAAATATCGTCCGGCGCCTTTGCTCAAGGAAATGGTGGACGCGGGCTATCTCGGACGAAAGAGCGGACAGGGTTTTTATACCTATCCTTAAAGCTGAGGAAAAGACATCTTGAAGATCATTGTCGCTGTGAAGAGAGTAGTTGATTACAACGTGAAGGTTCGAGTCAAGTCGGACGGCACGGGCGTCGACATCGCGAACGTGAAGATGTCGATGAATCCGTTCGACGAAATCGCGGTGGAAGAAGCGGTGCGTCTGAAGGAAGCGGGCGTGGCGACCGAAGTGATCGCCGTGTCGGCGGGTGTAACGCAGTCGCAGGAAACGCTGCGCACGGCGCTGGCGATCGGCGCGGACCGCGCGATCCTGATCGAGTCGAACGAAGACCTGCAGCCGCTGGCGGTGGCCAAGCTGCTGAAGGCGCTGGTCGACAAGGAACAGCCGCAACTGGTGATCCTCGGCAAGCAGGCGATCGACGACGACTCGAACCAGACCGGCCAGATGCTGGCCGCGCTGGCAAACCTGCCGCAGGCAACGTTCGCATCGAAGGTTGTGGTGGCGGATGGCAAGGCGACCGTGTCGCGCGAAGTGGATGGCGGTGCGGAAACACTGTCGCTGACGTTGCCGGCCGTGGTCACCACCGACCTGCGCCTGAACGAGCCGCGCTACGTGACGCTGCCGAACATCATGAAGGCCAAGAAGAAGCCGCTGGAGACGATCAAGCCGGAAGACCTCGGCGTTGACGTCGCACCGCGCCTGAAGACGCTGAAAGTCGTCGAGCCGCCCAAGCGCTCCGCCGGTGTGATGGTGCCGGACGTGAAGACGCTGGTCGAGAAGCTGAAGACCGAAGCCAAGGTGCTGTAAGGGAGACAGAGCAAATGACCAATCTGGTAATTGCGGAACACGACAACGCGTCGATCAAGGCCGCGACGCTGAACACGGTTGCAGCGGCGCAGAAGATTGGTGGCGACGTGCACGTGCTGGTGGCAGGCCACAATGCGCAAGCAGCTGCGGATGCGGCAGCGAAGATCGCAGGTGTGTCGAAGGTGCTGCTCGCCGACGCGCCGCAACTCGAAGCCGGTCTCGCGGAAAACGTCGAAGCGACGGTGCTGAACATCGCGAAGAACTACACGCACATCCTGGCTCCGGCGACCGCTTCGGGCAAGAACTTCTCGCCGCGTATCGCGGCCAAGCTCGACGTCGCACAGATCAGCGACATCACGGCAGTGGATTCGCCGGACACGTTCGAGCGCCCGATCTACGCAGGCAACGCGATCGCAATCGTTCAATCGGCTGATCCGATCAAGGTCATCACGGTGCGCACGACCGGTTTCGATGCCGTGGCGGCCGAAGGCGGCAGCGCTGCCGTCGAGAAGATCGAAACGGCGGCGGACAGCGGCCTCTCGCAGTTCGTGAGCCGCGAAGTGACGAAGCTGGACCGTCCGGAACTGACGTCGGCGAAGATCATCGTCTCGGGTGGCCGCGGTCTGGGCAACGGCGAGAACTACACGAAAATTCTGGAGCCGCTGGCGGACAAGCTGAACGCGGCGCTGGGCGCATCGCGCGCGGCCGTCGACGCGGGCTTCGTGCCGAACGACTATCAGGTCGGCCAAACGGGCAAGATCGTCGCGCCGCAACTGTACATCGCTGTCGGTATCTCGGGCGCGATCCAGCATCTGGCCGGCATGAAGGACTCGAAGGTGATCGTCGCGATCAACAAGGACGAAGAGGCGCCGATTTTCAGCGTCGCGGATTATGGCCTGGTCGACGATCTGTTCACATCAGTGCCCGAGCTTGTCGAGCGGATTTCCGAAAATCAACGTTAGGCGCACCCGTGATGTCAAGCCGTGGCCCCGCGCAGCGAAGCGCGCACCGATGTCTTCGTCGGCGGGCCCGGTTTGCGTGTGCTGCCTCGCACGATGAGTGTCGCCGGCGAGATCGACGTGTACGGCGAAGTGGTGGCCGAGTTCTGCCGGACGTGATGGACGAACCACAGCCCGCACGCGGTGGCGAGATCGTGCACGGGAAGTCCCACGGTGGTCAATCCCGGTCCCCACCACCGGAAGCCGAGCTCGTCGCCGAATCCAACGACCGACAGGTCGTCCGGAACCCGCACTCCCTGAGCCAGCAGTTCTTCCAGGATGCCCTGGGTCATCTGCACCGAACCCGCGACGATTGCCGTGGGAGGCTTGGGCAACGACAGCAGCCGGCGGATTGCGTTAGCGCCGAAATCGATCTCGCTAGGCGCGCCCAGTTGCACAAGGGCGGGTTCACCTGATGCAACACCGGCCAGTGCCTTGTGATAACCCTTCAGGCGGGCGGAACCCGTCGGCAGATCGTCGGTTCCGCCGATATAGCCGATTCGGCGATGGCCGAGCTCCACGAGGTGACTGGTCGCCTCGAAGATGGCCTGCGTATCGTCAATGCCGAACCACTGATCCCCGATCGCCGCATGCTTGCGCAGCAATTGCACGTGTGGCGACAACTTGAGCAACCGGACTGTTTCCCGATGCGGTTTCGCGGTCGGCACAATGATGATCCCCGCGACATTCGCGCTTGCCAGTTCACGAACGCTCTGCAACTCGACCATCCGGTCGTCGTCGGTTTCCGACAGGGCCAGTTGATAGCCAGTTGCCTGCAGGCATTTCGACAGCGCATGGGCGATGGTCGCGTAGAAGCCATTCCTGATGTCTGGCAGGACGAGGCCCACGAGGTTGCTGGAGACGCCTCGCATCATGCGTGCCGCGAGATTGGCCACGTAACCCATTTCATCCGCGACCTGAGTCACCTTCTGTTTGGTGGCGGCGCTGATGCGCGAGTCGTCGGCAAGCGCCCGTCCTACCGTCGACGGAGAGACTTGCAGGCGAGCGGCGATATCTTTGATGGTGACCATTGAGTGTTATCCGCGAACAGGATTTTTTATAACGATAGCACAACGGCGTAGGTCGTATGGGCCGAGCCATGCTCCAGTGATCAGCGCCCCTTCCCTCTGAAGTTATCGACCGCAAATGCTAACGTGAGCCCGTTTGCATAGCCATATTTATTTGACGACCTGAAAAACGCCCACTATTATTGTGCTAACGTTAGCGCAACACAAAAACCGGACGCGTCGGTAATCGCAGCGCCCAGCGTCGAAGTCCATTCGCCATTGGCGGGCCAGGCGGGGAGAGGAGGCGGAAGCCATGTTTGAAGAGGGATCCTTGCGGTTCCATGTGGAAAAGTGGTTCGGGCGAACAGCCTTTTCGTCATTGGAGGTGAGCCGCGTCAGGCCCGCGAAGCTGGGACGAAATAGATGTGTCCAGGTCGTGTCGCCGCAATCGGAGACCCGCGTGACGATATTTTTCTTCCAGCACGGCGACGGTCGATGGAGTGTCTTTCCGCCGCCGACCCGGCGCGCCACGCTGACGTTCTCAAGCCGCTAGCAACACGCAGCATCGAATCTCGCTTCACTATCGCGGCCTGCATCGACAGGACCGGCGACTTAATAAACGCAACACAAAGGAGACACCACGATGAACGCCCCTCGGCATGACGTTCGCTATGAACGCGGGACACTTGCGCTGCTCGGCATTGGGTTTGGACTGGTCGGCTTCGACCGCTGGCTGCTCGCTCCGCTGTTTCCGCACATCATGCACGACCTGGGGCTGAACTATTCGCAACTGGGCAGCCTCGTGGGCATACTGGGCGTCGCGTGGGGCCTTTGGTCAATCGCCATGGGGCCGCTTGCCGACCGCATCGGTCGCAAGAAGATTCTTGTGACGACGATGATCGCCTTCTCGGTGTTGTCGAGTCTTTCCGGATTGGCGACAGGCTTTATCAGCCTGCTGCTGTTGCGCGCCGCAATGGGCGTCGCCGAGGGCGCATTCACGCCGGCGAGCATCGCCGCGAACAGCGAGGCTTCGCTGCCGGCGCGCCGCGGACTCAATCAGGGCATACAGATCAGCATGATCCCCTTGATGGGTCTCGGCTTCGCGCCTATCGTCGCCACGCAACTGCTTGAGATTGTCCCAAACTGGCACTGGGTGTTCACGCTGTCAGCCGCGCCCGGCTTCATCGTTGCAGCGCTGATCTGGCGCTGCGTGCGTGATCGCGATACGCCCACGGTCCACATGTCGCGGGAATCGGTCGATCGGCCACGCTGGACTGAGCTCTTCGCAAGCCGCAACGTCGCCGTCGCGACCCTCGCCATTCTTTGCGCAATGAGCGGGATATTCGTGATCGGCGCGATGGTGCCGACGTACCTGGTTTCCGTTGTTCATCTCGACATGCGAAGCATGGGATTCGTTGCGTCGGCAGTGGGATTCGGTGGCTTTATTGGGTGTTTTGCGCTTGCCGGTCTCTCGGACTTCATTGGACGCCGCCCGACTGCCTTGATCGGATTTGTCTGCGCGGCTGCTCTTTTGTATCTGTTTTCATGCACGGGGCCCAATCCGACGATGCTGTTCATTCTGCTGTTCGGTGTCGCGATGTTCTCGATGGGTCTGTTGGGCCTGCTCAGTGGTCCGATCGCGACGGAGGCCGCTCCCGTCGGACTCATTGCGTCGACGATCGGTTTCGTCTCAGGTGTGGGCGAGACATTTGGCGGCGGGGTTGCGCCGGTCATCGCAGGTTTCATCGCCCAGCATTTCGGCCTTGCACGAACGCTCGATTTCGCGCTTTACAGCCTGGCCACGGGAGCAGTGGTCGCGTTTTTCCTCATCGAAACCGCGCCGCGCAAGCGCCGTGACGGAGCGCCACACTCTCAGCCGGCCGCGGACGGCATCGGCGGTGTCATCGCGCGTAACGGCGACGCGTGAGTTCACGTTCGAGAAACACGCACGCTCGCCAACGCCAATACGACTACTGCCATGCTCCCAGTACTTGTCAACGTTTCATTCGCTCATTGCACGCCGTTTCCAGCGTTGTCGACTGAAACGCGTGCACTTGCGTTGGCCCATTGGGCTCCTGTGGGCTTGCGTGGGGCGGACTGCATCGAGACCTTCTTGCATGAGTGGGACGCCAACGCGGCTTTGCTAAAGCAGATCTCCGACGATCCCGCGACTGCCGATGCAATCACAAAGCATGGCATGCCGCTTTCGAACTTTCGCTTGCATGCTCCAGTCGCACCACGCCAGGTCTATTGCACGATCGGCAATTACCGCAGCCAACTCCTGCAAGCCGCTCTCGATGCGGACGATGGACCGGATGGTCCCGGCGCCGCCGGACGCCGCACTGCCTTGCTGAATTCCGTTGAAACGCGGCGCCGCGATGGCGCTCCCTACATCTGTCTAAAAGGTCCTGCCTGCGTTTCAGGACCGAATGATTTGGTGCCTGTTTCGCGCGATCTCAAGACGCTCGACTGGGAAGTGGAGATTGGTGTCGTGATCGGCAAAAGCGCGGTACACGTCCGCGCCGAAGATGCGCTTGAGTGTATTGCCGGCTATTGCATCGTCAATGACATCACGTTGCGCGAGCGGGTATTTCGGCAGGATGCCCCCGCGTTGGGCACAGACTGGCTGCAATCGAAAGCGCGGCCGGGCTGGCTTCCTGCAGGACCGTGGATGGTTCCTGCATGGAATATCGCCGATGCGCAACAGCTCAGGTTATGGCTTCGTCTGAACGGATCCATGATGCAGGACGGAGTAGGCAGCGACATGATCTTCAGTATCGGCGAGCAGATTGCCTATCTTTCGAACTTCACGCGGCTCGAGCCCGGCGATCTCATTTGCACCGGTACGCCAGCCGGTCTCGGCACCCACTATGGACGGTACCTGCGCCCCGGCGATGTCGTCGAAGCGGGCATTGATGGTCTCGGTTCGCAGCGGTCGACGTGTACCGGGGTTTAAGTACTTCTTAACCAGAAACTTCGTAGTTTGCAGAAACCAACAACATGCATTTCAAAGAGGAGATCATCTTGCATAAATCTTCACGACAATGGGTCATAGCGTTGCTCATATCGGCCATGCCGCCTGTGGCGCAAGCACAGGGAGTGGCGGCGAGTGCCCCCGTACAGTCGCAGCCTGACATGACGCCCGCTTCCGCGAGCAAGACTGACAGCAAGGCTCAGAAGCAGGCGCTCAAGGCGCAACGCAACGCCGAGAGAAAACAGGCGCGTCAGGTGAGGAATGCGGAATTGCAGAACCTTCAGCGCAATGGTTACGGGCCGCAGGCGGCGCCCGACCAGTATCCCGAGAACCTGTTGAATGCGGAGCGCAAGTCCGCGCCTCAGAAGACAGCGCCGGCAGTGCCCGCATCGTCGAATTGATCGACCCGGCTGGACGAACCATAAAGGAGTTGAAATGGAAAGGAGACAATACACGTCCATCGCTAAGATCCTCCACTGGACGATGGCGCTGGCGATTATCTGCGCATGGATTGCGGGGTACTACTCCAGCACGCTGAGCCTTCCGCAGAAGATTCAAGCTGACAGCATCATGCTGCACAAGTCGATTGCGACGATCACGCTGTTCCTGCTGGCGGCACGGATTCCATGGCGGCTCACGCACGGCGCGCCCGCAGCGTCGTGCGGAGTGCCATCGCTGGAGCGCGCCGCAGCGCGTGCTGGGCATTTGCTTCTCTACTTATGCATGCTTGCACTGCCATTGTCGGGATGGCTCTGGAGTTCGGCGGCGGGATACAAGATTCCGGTGGCCGGCCTGTTCTTATTGCCGCCATTGATGGATAAGACGCCTGCGCTTGCACCCATCTTTAAACAGGTGCACATCTACCTCGCGTATGCCATCGCTATTCTGGTTTGCGGACACGTATTGATGGCGTTGAAGCACTACTTTGTGGATCGCAGCGATTCTCTCGAGTCGATGTTGCCGTCCTGCTTTGTCCGCCGGCGCGACGGCAGCGAGCAGAAGGCGCGTTCTCCAGCGGGCTAGATGTCGTCCGCCAATAAGCAAAGTGTTTCGTTCATTCGCGCGCGAGAGCGCGAACTTTTGCCCGGCGCAAGCCGGGTTCTTTTTTGCGCGGAGCATTAGACAGCGGCGCAAGGTCGAGTAAATCGCTCAACAACGAACGGCATCCGATGCCGGCCGCCGGTATCCGGACCGCTGAAGTAGCCCCGGTCAGCCAGCACCTTCAGCTTTGGCTTGCTCATCGTGCTCTTCGCCGACCGAGCAATCCTGCTGAGTTGCCCGTGATCGCCGCCGACGTTCGTCACCTCGTGTTCGACGATCAGATGGTGCTTCGTATCCACGGCGATCAGTGGCTTCACCGCTGTTCGCGAACGTGTACCTGCACTACGTCTTCGATCTCTGGACCAACCGGTGGCGACGGCGGGAAGCAAGAGGCAACGTGATCATCCTGCGGTATGCGGATGACAGTGTGCCAAGAACGCAGGCCCCGGCGCATTGGGAACTGCGATGCTGCATGTGAGATGAGGGCGGGCCCCTCGGAGCCGGTCTGCAGGGACAGGCTTCAAACCACCTTAAGCTGCATGGGTTAAGAGCTCGTGTGGTGAGCGTTAAGGAAAAGGCAGGGCGTGACTCTGTCAGGTACGGATCAGGAAGACGAACGCAAGTGGACCACTGATGAAGTGTCGAAAGCATAGGGACGACGTCAAAACCGGGGGGGAGTCGTTAACCCGGGATAAGAGTGGGAGGCGACCTGCTTACTGCCCACTTGGCGTCCGGCATGAAGGTGGCGTGAGCCCGATCCAGGCGCACATGTGGAACTTGGGAACCTGTCGCCTCGATGTGAAGGGAGCGACTCAAGCGGAGAACCCGCAAGAGTCTGAGTACCGATGCGAGGCACAGGGGCGGAGCAACCCGTATGAGCGACGAAGGTTCTGTAATGGAACTGGAGCAAAGGGGTTGCATTATCCGGCCTTGAATATTGGGCCAACTTGAAAGAGGATGAGCTTGATGGACGAGGCGAAACCGTTTTGTATTCCGAAGCGCGCAGTGTGGGAGGCGTATAAACGCGTGAAGGAGAATCAGGGCGCAGCGGGAGTGGATGGGCAGACCATCGCGGATTTTGAAGAGGACTTGAGTGGTAACCTCTACAGGATTTGGAATCGGATGAGCTCAGGCAGTTACTTTCCGCCGCCCGTGTTAAGGGTTGAGATACCGAAGGACAATGGTGCGGGCGTGAGGCCCTTGGGTATACCCACTGTGTCTGACAGAATCGCCCAGACGGTCGGGAAAAACTATCTGGAGCCGATGCTGGAGGAGATCTTCGATGAGGATTCCTATGGCTATCGTCCGGGTAGGTCGGCAAAGGATGCGTTAGGCATGGCGCGCCAGAGGTGCTGGCGTCATGACTGGGTTCTCGAGCTCGATATCCGGTCATTCTTTGATAATCTCAATCATGAACTGCTTCTGCGTGCGGTACGCCACCACACTGATTGCGAGTGGGTACTGTTGTATGTCGAGCGGTGGCTCACGGCTTCCGTGCAACTGGAGGACGGGAGCACGGTGATGCGTGACAAAGGGACCCCGCAGGGGGGTGTGATCAGCCCGTTGTTAAGCAATCTCTTTCTGCACTATGTGTTCGATCGATGGATGCGGAAGCATTTCCCCGACATCCCGTTCGAGCGCTACGCGGACGATGCTGTTTGCCACTGTAAGACGTTGGTCCAGGCGCAGCAACTGCGCGCCGCGTTGGAGCAGCGCTTTGCGGAATGTCATCTGGAACTGCATGCGCAGAAAACCCGGGTGGTGTACTGCAAGGACGATGATCGTCGGAGGACTTATCCTGATCACAGCTTTGACTTCCTTGGCTTTACGTTTAGGCCACGGCACTCGAAGAACAGGTGGGGTAAGTTCTTCATTAGTTTTACTCCGGCGGTTAGCAACAAGGCTGCGAAGGCGATGCGACGCACAATGCGAAGCTGGGGCCTCCATAACAGGAGCGACAAGTCGATCGAGGATCTGGCAGGGATGTTCAACCCGGTGGCACAGGGCTGGATTAACTACTACGGCAGATACTACAAGTCGGCGCTCTATCCCACGTTGCGCCACCTGGACCTGGTGTTGGCCCGGTGGGCGGCGAAGAAATACAAAAAGTTGCGGGGCCACCTTCGGCGAGCCAGGCACTGGTTGGCGCGTGTAGCGCAAACCCGGCCTGGGCTGTTCGCTCACTGGAAGCTCGTGCAGCCGACGGTTGGATAATGGGAGCGGAGTGAGTCGAGAGGCTCATGCTCCGTTCTGCGAGAGCCTGGAGGTGCGATTCCTCTGGGCTACTCACCTCGTTGTCGGCTTCGAGCACGAAGCCGACGCGCGGCTCTTCTGGGACGCGATGCGATCGAGGCTGGAAGAGTTCTCGCTTGAGCTACATCCGGACAAGACGAGGCTGCTGGAGTTCGGCCGCTATGAAGCGGTCAACCGCCAGAATCGGGGTCTTGGCCGGCCGCAGACCTTCACCTTTCTGGGTTTCATCTTTATCTGCGGCAGATCTCGTCGCGGGGCTTTCCAGTTACAACGGAAGACCCGAGGGGATCGCATGCGGGTGAGACTCAGGCAGATCAAGGAGGCGCTACGGAAGCGCATGCACGAACCGATTCCAGTGCAAGGGCAATGGCTCAGGCAGGTGGTTCGCGGATACTTCGCGTATCACGCGGTGCCTACCAACTCGCGGGCACTCGTCGAATTCCGGCATCACGTCACCGATCTATGGCGGCGCACGCTCCGGCGGCGCAGTCAGAAGGACGCCATGACGTGGGAGCGAATGAGACGAATCGCCAATGCCTGGCTTCCGCCCCCTCGAATCCTTCATCCGTGGCCTGATCGGCGCTTCGCCGTCAAACACCCGAGGTAGGAGCCCGGTGCCAAATGTGTTCGCCAACATACTATGCCCGAATCGGGTACGCCGGGATCTGCGCGGGCGGTGTCCAGCAATGGACATTCCTACCGCGATAATCTACCGATAACTCCGGGGTGCGTCGCGTCGGCAGAAGAGGCTCAATGGAACACTCTGAAAACCGCAGGCTAATAGAGTCCCCGTTGTCATCGTACTGCTCAGGCGTGCACAAGCAGGATACGACTCGCGGCACTTTAACCTGTACTCTGCCAAGTGCCGTCGAAAAGGTGCGGGAACGCCAATCCTTGATGCGCCGATAGCCGCCGCATTCCCGACAGTTCCGACGAAGCTTATCGTAGGCGTTATTCTGGTCTTGCGCCACGAGTTGTTGCAGCGTAGCTAGTAGTTCACGACCTTCGGCAAGAGATAATCCGAAATCGGCCGGGGTAGCGCCATTGACCGGGCGCTTAACGGAACAAACCGGAACCGTCTCGTCCGTTCCCTGTCGTTGCAGCAGGATCTTCCAGCGCAGTTCCATGGCCGTCTCCCGAGTAGGTCAACTGTTGCAGTTTAGACCAGACGTGCCTCCCCCAGATTTCGTCCACTCCCGTCATGAACGCCAGACGCCGCTAAGTGCATCATCTGGGCGACGATTTGTTCTTGTCCATCTGCTGCTCGAACGTCGCGGCAACCCACGTCAGAATCGCACTACTAGTGCGATTCACTCGACTACTTTAGCGAAGAAGGGAGCAGTCGCTGCACCACTCGTGCCTTCGGGCACCCCATCGGGTCGATAGCCGCGGATAAGCGGCCATCGATGCGCGACACCGAATACATCCAATATGCCGCCAATCTTACGGTTTGCGGCAGAGCTGACCGCCGTCATCATCCGTCAAGTCAATCGCACTCCCCGAGTTCACACGTGTGCGCAATTCGAACTTCTGAATTTTGCCGGTAGACGTCTTGGGCAGTTCGCCGAAGCAGACCGCTTTGGGCAATTTGAAGCCTGCCAGAAAAAGCCGGCAATGCGCGACGATCTCCTCCATGGTGACCTGTGCGCCCTCCTTCAGTTCGACGAACGCGCACGGCACTTCACCCCACTTCGGGTCGGGCATCGCTACAACCGCGGCCACGGCTACGGCTGGATGGCGGTACAGGGTGTCTTCGATCTCGATGCTCGAGATGTTTTCGCCACCGGAAATGATAATGTCCTTGCTTCGATCCCTGATGCGGATATAGCCATCGGACATTAGTACACCCAGATCGCCCGTGTGAAACCAGCCGCCCCTGAAAGCGTCTTCAGTGGCAGGCTCATTCTTGAGGTAGCCCTTCATGCAGATGTTGCCGCGAAACATGATCTCGCCGAGAGTCTCGCCGTCGTTAGGCACCGGCTCTAGCGTATCCGGATTCAAGACCGTCACGGCCGACTGCAAGTGGTAGCGCACACCTTGTCGGGCATTGAGCCGGGCCTGCTCGTCATTGCTCAGCGTTTCCCATTGCTCCTGCATTGCGCACACCGCGGCCGGTCCATACACTTCAGTCAGCCCATACACGTGTGTCAAATCGAAGCCGATTTCCTTTATGTTCGCAATCATCGCAGGAGCGGGCGCTGCACCCGCGACCATCGTCGCCACGTGGTGATCGATGCCATCACGCCATCGCTGCGGCGCATTGGCGAGCGCGCTCTGGACAATCGGCGCGCCGCAGTAATGCGTGACGCGCTCGCTGCGAATCAAGTCGAACACAGTTTTTGTGTCGAACTTCCGCAAGCAAACGTTAACCCCGGCTCTTGCCGCTACGGTCCACGGGAAACACCAGCCGTTGCAATGAAACAGCGGAAGTGTCCAGAGATACACCGCGTGTTTAGGCATATCCCATTCGAGGATATTGCTCAGCGCATTCAGGTATGCGCCGCGATGGTGATAGACGACACCCTTGGGATCGCCCGTGGTACCGGACGTATAGTTCAGCGCAATCGCATCCCATTCGTCAGCCGGTGGTTGCCACGCGAATTCCGGATCGCCGCCTTGCAGAAAGATTTCGTAGTCAGTGGCGCGCGCAAACTTGTCAGGATCCGCCGGCTTGACGTCGTTCACGCTGACAATGCGCAAGTCCGGAAACTCGAGCGAAGCGCACCAAGCCAGATCGGCAAACTCGGTATCGACGATCAGCGCCTTCGCTTCGCCATGCCTCAGCATGAACAGGATCGACGACGTATCCAGCCGCGTATTCAGCGTATTGAGCACGGCGCCCGCCATCGGCACGCCGAAATGGGCCTCAATCATTGGGGGAATATTGGGCAGCAGCACCGCCACAGTATCGCCGCGGCCAATTCCTGCCTGCTGTAGAGCGCTGGCTAGACGCCGGGTGCGGTCGTAGGTCTCGCCCCAGTTGCGGCGAATCCCCTCATGGACGATCGCAAGTCGGTCGCCGTAGACTTCGGCAGCACGCACGATGTAATCAATTGGCGAAAGCGGAACATAGTTTGCTGTACGCCGCACCAGACCTTGCTCAAATGGATGAGTCATCGGATCGTCTCCTTGGGAGCGCAGCCCCCATTTGTTCTCGTTACTGGATCTGGTGCAAATAGGTGGTCCGGGCGAGACATTTGTTATAAATACGGATGCCTTATCAATTGAAAAGGACAGCGTTCCAAACGGTAGGCGAAGCGGCGTCCATGAACCCGAGAGCGGAGAGATCAAACTGGCCCCTGCGAATGCGATGCATCAGCTCGATGCCTGAAATCGTGATCGCGACATTCTTGAACCGTTTGAAACCGAGCATCACCTTCGTTCTCGACTTGATGTTTCGATGATCCTGCTCTATCAGATTGTTCAGATACTTCGAGTACCGCACCTTCGTGTCTGCAGGTAGCAGACCATCGACCTTCATCTCACACACGGCCCGGTGTGAGGCGGCATACCCATCGAGCGTGATCGTCTCTGGCGGCGGGCCCTGATGTTTGATCGCCCTGCTGAAAAAGGCATTGGCTGCGGCCACATCGCGTTTCGCTCTGAGCATGAAGTCCACCGTCTGGCCAGTTCGATCTACCGCTCTGTACAGATAAACCAATTTGCCACGGATCTTCACGTAGGTTTCGTCAACGCGCCGCGACCGGCCGGCTGCCGTAGCCAAGCGATCCCAGCGCTTGACGAACTCCGGCGCGAACCGCTTGACCCAGCGCATGATCGTCGTGTGCGCCAGAGAAAGGCCCCGTTCGGACATCATCTCGACCAGATCGCGCAGGCTCAGCTTGTAACGCAGGTACCAACGAACGCACAAGACGATGACTTCGCGATCGAAATGTCGACGTTTGAGCAGCCTGTCAATTTTCCCCAACTCACTCATCTGTTTCGTCCTGCGCGCGTCAATAAACCCGTGAGCCTAACCCAACCGCTTCATATTTGCGCCAGATCCAGTTTGGGTTGGCATCGCAGTTACAACCCCAGGGTTTTTAGCACTCCCTTTCCGACGGCCCAACTGTGCGTCGCGCGCCTACGCTGCGCTACGACGAGTCATGCCTCACGCCGAGTCAATCCATGGCGTGATTCTAACGATGATAAGTTTGACTGAAATTAGGGCATTCCCGGTGCTGTGGACGGGCCGACTGCGATTAGCATGTGCGCCGGGATAGCGGCACGCGACTTGACTGGCGCGTTGCGAAGCCGGATTTATAATTTTCAATGGTCTGAACACTTCATGGTGTCATCGTGGGTCCAAAAGCATCTACTGTCGTTTCCGCGCCTTATCACCACGGAAATCTGCGAAATACCCTGATTGCGGAGGGGCGTCGCGCTCTGGAGGAAATAGGCGTCCACGAACTCAGTTTGCGCTATCTGGCGCGAAAAGCCGGTGTTTCCGAAGCAGCGCCTTCTCGTCATTTCGCCGGCAAGGAAGGCCTACTTGCCGCCATCGCGGCCGATGGTTTTCGCGATCTTGCGGCGCTGCGCGCTGCCATATCGGAATCCGAAGAGACAGCGCATTCAATGGCATACCGGATGATGAAGGTCTATGTCGAATTCGTGCAGCGCTACAAAGGCCTGTTCGAGTTAATGGTCGGTCCCCGGATTGTCGCGCGCGATTCCTACCCGGAGTTGAGCAGGGAAATCTCGGCTTCGTTCCGGCTTTTCGCTTCGTCCATCGAGCAATTCGCGCTCGAAAAAGGCTGGGAAGACCAATCTCTGAAGCTCGTGACACATGCCGCATGGAGCATGGAGCATGGACTGGCAACCCTGATCCTGTCAGATCGCGTGCCGTCCCCCGGTCTTTCGCTGTCAATCGATAAGATCGTGGAGTTCTCGATCAGCATGTTACTCAGTGCGGTGGCAGCAGGCGCGTCGAGCCTTGAGGAGGTCATGAAGCATATCGATGACTTGCGTAGCGTTAGCGACGCATAGCGAACTCGGCTTGAGCGTCGGGATCGGCCTGCGTGCAGGGAGTCTGGTAGGCTGACTCGTTGCCTCAATGCTAATGACTGGCTCGGTTGAGCGGCGCGCGAAATCGAACCGATTTATTCGCAAATAGATTAGTAGGCCAATTTATATCGATCATCGGACATAGCTGGATGTTTGCACCTTCGCCAATGCCGCCCGATGGTCCCGCTTTCGGAGCCTTGGAGCCGGAATAGGTCCTACTGCCGAATTTCCGTGTGGATAGTATCTTGTAAGGGGTATTCAGGACGAGAGTCCGGCGAAAGAAAGGGCAGACGTCTGGCAGTCGGTGTTCGGTACCAGTTCCCACGCGCGCACTGTCGTTGCGAAAACGCAGCAGATATATGACTAGAACGTCGACAGACCGCTCCCGACGAAGCATTGACGAGCGAACCAATTGCGGGCGGCGAAGCGCCCTTTAAGCCCGGCGACGATGGTTTGACCGACGCGCCCCGCGTAGGGGTGGGAACATATGTCTGGCCTGTCGCGGGGCAGGCCCAAGTCGAGGGCATACGCTGCATGATCGAGTCCGTCGCGATCCCGTCACAGCGCGAACCCATCGCGAATGCAATCGACGCACAGGAAGCGTTCGACATCCGCCGGCCGAGATGAGTATCGTCGGGATCGGCGACCAAGCCGAATCATCCTCGATGAGGCATGTTGAGTTCAGATTCGAAACAGCGGGCCGATTACCGGATGATCGACGTCCGCAAAGCCCCGGTCACCGACAGGATGACGCGCGAAGCGTTTCGCGACCGGTTTATGAACCGCTTCGATGACCCGGCGTTCAGGGTGGAAGACGAGGTCCTTGCCCGGCTTGAACGATTGCATAGGACGCCTATTCCCACGCGCGCGAATCGTCCATTACGAAAAAAGCGGGGGCTGGCCTCGTGGATCCTGACCACGACCTATCCGTTGAATGGCGGGCGGCCAGTGAGCGGATCAAGGCCACTCAGGCACGGCAGCGCGACGCGGCGACGTTCTCCCTTATTCTGATTGTCAATGCGTCGGCAAGGAACGATTGCACGTGACCGGGAGAAATTTCGAAGAGATTTCGCTTTGGCAAACTCGCCGAGCAAATGTTGGAGGGTAGCGGCTGTGACGTCGATTTCCTCGATCTCCCGCCTCTGAGTTCGGATCGAGATCTGCATATCCATCCTTGCAAGGGCTGCATGTCGACGGCGATGCCGTTTTGTCACTGGCCATGCAGTTGCTATCCAAACCATTCTCTGGGGTTGGTGAACGACTGGATGAACGAGAATTACGAGCGATTCGCGGCGTGTCACGGCTTGCTGTTCGTGACAGCCTGTCTACTGGTATGAGGTAGGCGGCCCACTCAAGCTGTTGATGGAACGTCTTGTCTGCGCAGACGGCGGTAACCTGGATCCCACGTCGACACACGACAGGAAGCCGGACGAAGCCAAGCGGTTCGAACTCGCCGGATGGGACTATCCGAAGCATCTGGCCGGCAGGGCTTATGGTGTCATCGTTCATGGCGACGTCGCGTGCATTGAAGGCCCCCGCGGTGCGCTGACCGACTGGCTTGACTGGATGGGTTTTGTCGCGTCCGGCGTGAAGTCCCGTCTTGAACGCTTTATCGACTACTACGAGCCTTATGCGACGAGTCATGCTGCTCTTGATCAAGAAGATGACATGCAGAAGGAAGTCGTCAATGTGGCTCGCGCGATAACTGTTTGCGTCAATCAGATCCGCAAAGGGCGCAAGGAGGCGGATGAAAACCTTATGTCTGCGCGCATGAAATGACGGGCGAAGCGCTTCACTTGCCGTCGATTGCGGTGAGCTACCGGGCGGCCGGCGGGGAGGCCTCTGCGCGAGAATGGGCGGGAATCTCGATATTAAGTTAGTTATCCTATATGTATGACAAGGATCCGTCCGACGGTCATCTAGCTTGGCGCCTTGCGCCAGTTCGTACCAAGCAGTCGATTCAGCTGCTCCGGCCGCTCGTCGATAAACGCCTCTCTATCTTCCTGAGCGAGTTCGCGCCTCTCAGAGTCGCCAGTACTACAGCGCAAAGCAGCGGTTCGAATTCAAAGCGCTTTCCCCGCGCTTTGCGACAGTCACCCTACCGACGAGAGGTGTCGGGAATACCCTGATTGCGCTAAACTTATCCATGATAAGATCATAGCGCAAGCGTTGCATGGCTCCATGCAACGACTTGGCCGCCGGCGCGGCGAATACTGTGAGCGAATGGCGAGTCATCGGCTTGCCCCTGATCGAGCGGTTCTGTTAGGCGCCTAACAGACTTGTACAGCGACGCCGACTCGGTCTGTAACGGGTACAGCTACACGAGCGGACCTGTCACGGCAGCGCGCATGCGAGTTGTGGCGGTGCTCGTCCTGCGATGGCGTTGCGACGGGAAAACTTTCTTCGTGGAGAACCGCGGTTTCCGTCGCTGCCTCCGCGCTTTCACTGCTAGCGACCGCGGATCGTGCCCACGTCGGTCACGGTATATCGCGAGCCAGCATCCGGCGCTCGCGACCAAAGACGATCATCTAACTGAACTGTTCTGACTTTCGATAGCTATTGCCATGTCTGAAAAGCCCCAGCCGCGTGCACGCGATGAGTACCAGTACTTCCTGACGATCCCAACTCGTTGGATGGACAACGACGTGTATGGACACGTGAACAACGTCGTCTACTACAGCTATTTCGACACGGTTGTCAACGAGTATCTGGTCGGCGCCGGTGTGCTCGACTACGAGCGCGGTCGGACGATTGGTCTCGTAGTCGAGACGAAATGCAACTATTTTTCGCCGATCGCGTTTCCGCAACAGGTCGATGCGGGGCTGCGCGTCGCTCGGCTTGGTACGTCGAGCGTGCGCTACGAGATTGGCCTGTTCGCGACCCGTGACGCGTCTCCCGCCGCGCAGGGGCATTTCGTACACGTGTATGTCGATCGCGACACGCGACGGCCGGTGCAGTTGCCTGACCCGATGCGCTCAGCACTTGCCGCACTCGTTGTCTGACACGGGCGCGCTTTTGGCGCAGACGCAAATGAGGAGTGGGTCGCGTGTTTACCTCGACGTAACGATCGTGGGAGGCGACGCGAGCGAGTGGACTATCCAGACGTGCGACAAACCTGTCCGATCGGTTTCAAAGGTCGCAGACGAGTTCCACTCGGTCATTCACTGCAGTTTCAAAAGGAAAGGGAAGCAGCATGACAACACAATATCAGGACCGCGGCGGCGTGGTCGTCATTACACTGGACAACCCTCCCGTCAATGGGCTCAGCCACCGCACGCGAACGGGGATCTTGGACGCGATGGTTCGTGCACTCGATGACGATGGCGTGAACGCTATCGTCATCGCTGGCACGGGTAACGCATTCTCGGGCGGTGCGGATATCCGTGAGTTCGGTACGCCGATGGCGTTCCAAGAGCCTACCCTGCAGACGGTGATCGACACTATCGAAGCTTCGCCCAAGCCCGTCGTGGCGGCGATTCATTCGGTGGCCATGGGCGGCGGGCTCGAGTTGGCACTTGGTTGCCACTACCGCGTCGCGGCGAAAGACGCGCTCATCGCGCTGCCGGAAGTGGAGCTCGGGCTGCTGCCGGGAGCCGGCGGGACGCAGCGGCTGCCACGCGCTATCGGCCTTGAGGCAGCATTGAACATGATTGTGTCCGGTAAGACGACGACCGCCGGTGCGTTAGCACATACACGGCTTTTCGACCAAGTCGTCGAAGATGGTGTGCTCGAGGCTGCCGAAAAATATGCGCGAAACGTAGCTCATTCGCCGGGCGCACATCCGCGCTTGCGGGATCTTGCCGTGCAACACGATAGCGCTGAAGCCTATCTCGGATACGCTGGAGCAACTATCGCCGCTGCGGGTAACTTGCCGGCACCACTGAAATGTGTCGAGGCCGTGGCGGCATCTCTTAAGCCGTTCGACCAGGGCTTGCTGGAGGAGCGCGACGCTTTCCAGTATCTGATGTCCACACCGGAGTCGCGCGCGTTGCGGCATGCGTTCTTTGCCGAGCGAGCCGCTAGCAAGATTCCCGATGTACCCGCCGATACGCCTGTCCGCAAGATCGCTAAAGTCGCGGTGATCGGCGGAGGTCTTATGGGAAGAGGCATCGGCATGAGCTTCCTTAACGCTGGCCTGCCCGTTACTCTGCTGGAGACGAATTCCGACGCGCTCGCACGCGGCATAGAGACCATTCGACGAAGTTACGAAGACACTGCAAAAAAGGGCAAGCTTAGTCAGGATCAGATTGCGGAACGCATGTCGCTGCTCACCACGACGTTGTCCTACGACGACATCAAAGGCGCCGACCTTGTGATCGAGGCGGTGTTCGAGGACATGAGCGCCAAGGAGGCAGTATTCAGGAAACTCGATGAAATGATGAGGCCTGGCGCGATTTTGGCATCGAACACGTCCACGCTGGACGTCAACATCATCGCATCGTTCACGAAGCGCCCGCAAGACGTAGTCGGCATGCATTTTTTCAGTCCCGCCAACGTGATGAAGCTACTCGAGGTTGTGCGGGGGAAGAAAACGGGTCGGGACGTTCTCGCCACGGTGATGGCGCTCGCAAAGCGGATTGGGAAGACCGCGGTGGTATCGGGCGTCTGCGACGGTTTCATCGGTAACCGGATGATCGAGCAATACAGCCGCCAAGCCGGCTTCCTGCTGGACGAAGGGGCGCTACCCGAGCAGGTCGACCGCGCCGTCGAGCGATTCGGATTTGCCATGGGGCCGTTTCGCATGATCGACATGGCCGGCAACGATATTGCATGGGCGATTCGAAAGCGCCGCGCCGTCGAAAATCCGGCGTTCAATTATTCAAAGGTCGGCGATCTTCTTTGCGAGATTGGGCGCTTCGGCCAAAAGACGGGCAAGGGCTGGTACGACTACAAACCAGGTGATCGAAAGGCGTATCCCAGCAAAGAGGTGAATGACATGATTGTCGGGCATTCAGAGGATCTAGGTATCGCCCGGCGGCGAATCAGCGATGAGGAAATCGTCGAACGCCTCGTGTACGCGCTCGTCAATGAAGGTGCGCTAATTGTTGAGGAAGGCATCGCGTCAAAGGCCTCCGATATCGACACCGTCTACCTGAACGGCTATGGTTTCCCGCGATTCCGCGGCGGTCCTATGCGTTATGCCGACGAGGTCGGACTTTACAACGTCGCGCGTTCGATCCGGCAATACGCACGCGGCTACCAAGGGCAGGCATGGCAGCTCGCACCGGTCTTGAAGAAGCTCGGCGACTCGGGCCAAGGGTTTAACGATTGAAAAGCTATGGTTGCCTGATGCCTGAATGTTGCGCCCCGCGGCACGTTCCGTAATTGCAAACAGAAGTGATGAATGACGCAGTGATCATTTCCCCGGCGAGGGTCGAGTCTGCGTTTGGACACCAGCGCCGCTAATCGAACGGTTGCTGGCGGAAAGCAAATCGTTTAGCTAATCGAATACAGGAAACCGAGATGAGCAACGCAGTGATCGTATCCACCGCCCGAACTCCGCTGACCAAAAGTTGGAAAGGCGCATTCAACATGACCCATGGCGCTACGTTAGGGGGACATGTAGTTCAACAGGCGCTGGCGCGTGCAGGCATCGACGGAGCCGAAGTCGAGGACGTGCTGATGGGTTGCTCTGCACCGGAAGGTGCCACTGGCTACAACATCGCGCGCCAGAGCGCGATCAAGGCGGGGTTGCCTGTCTCCGTGCCGGGGCTAACCCTTAACCGCTTTTGCGGTTCGGGCCTGCAATCCATCGTGCTGGCCTGCCAACGTATTGGCATGGGGGAAGGCGAGGTCTATGTAGCCGGCGGGGTGGAAAGCATTTCTTGCGTGCAGAACCAATCGAATCGGCATATGTCGATCGACCCTTCGTTGGAACAGATCAAGCCTGAGATTTACTGGAGCATGCTGCAGACGGCCGAAGAGGTAGCCAAAGTATACGGCATTAGCCGAGAAGCGATGGACGTGTATGGCGCGGCGAGCCAGCAAAAGGCATGTGCGGCGCAGGCAGCAGGGCGCTTTGAAGCTGAAATTGCGCCAATCACCGTCACGAGGGGGCTCGTCGATTCCGGGCTTGGTTTCGTGACGCGCGAGGTAAATGTCTCGCGCGACGAGGGGCTACGCGAAGGAACCACGGTGGAGAGTATTGCCGGAATTCGGCCCGCGCTGCCAGATGGCGTCGTAAGCGCGGGTAACGCAAGCCAGTTTTCCGATGGCGCGGGCGCGTGCGTGGTTGTAAGTGAAGCTTATGCCGAGCGGCACGGCCTGGCACCGCTAGGGCGTTTTCTTGGCTTCGCAGTGGCCGGTTGCGAGCCAGGCGTGATGGGAATCGGGCCAATCTTTGCCGTACCCAAGGTGCTAGGGCGCTTGGGCTTGAATACGGACGATATCGACCTTTGGGAGCTGAATGAGGCATTCGCGGTTCAGGTGATTTATTGCCGTGATTTCCTTGGCATTCCAGACGAGAGGTTGAACGTGAACGGAGGTGCCATCGCGCTTGGCCACCCCTACGGCATGTCGGGCCAGCGCCTGACTGGCCACGCGCTGATCGAAGGCCGGCGGCGCGGAGCTAAACGCGTCGCCGTGACGATGTGCATGGCCAGTGGCATGGGTGCAGCGGCCATTTTCGAAGTGCTCTAGGGAGCCATGCAAGTCGTGATCGTCGCTTTCACCTGAGTACACGTGCTGCACCTTAGTGAGGTCGGCTCTGTTTAAACGAGCAAGCCGGTTGACGCATTTTCTCTCGCGGGGCCCAAGATGGGATTTCCGCTAAAAGCTTAGGAGGATGTAGAGATTTTTCTGCCACCTCTTATCTGATTCTTCTACACACAAACCGGTTGCGTAACGCACAAAGAGGATGTTTTCGATGATCGTGATCTTGGTCAATCTGAAAATCAAACCCGGGACATCCGAGGCGTTTATCTCGACGGCCCGACAGCTGGTCGATGCCTCACGCGCCGAACCCGGATGCATGGGCTACGAATTGCTCAAAGGCAATGCGGACACGTCGTACTCGTTCCTTGAGCGCTACCGCGATGAAGAGAGGGCCGCCGCCCACCGCAAGTCCGACCACTACCGCGTTCTCGGACGAAAGCTCGGGGACTACATCGATGGCAAGCCTGAAGTGATTACGCTTCACGGCCCAACGTGATTCTTCAGGGAGGCACACCAAGGGTGTCGTTTGATTTGAGCAGAGCCCGCCTTACGTATGCTTCTGCTCGCTAGAAATCAGCCGTATCCGGATTGGCGAGTGGCGGCAGGAAAGTAATTGAAACGTGATAACGAGAGTTGCCAGACTTTCCGGCATTAAGCATCGGATCGTTCAGGGCAGCATGCAATTCGCGATATCCCGACCGTTAAGGACTTAAATTGATCGCAGGTGTACCGCGCTGTCAAGTGCCTGCGCCTGCGAGAGGACTTGGCTGGCTAGGCCGGCAAACACCTTATGTAGAGACGTTAACCATGTGTGAATTCATTACAACGAGAATTGAGGATGGCGTCCTAGTCGCGACCCTTAACAGGCCTGGCAAGATGAACGCGATCACCGAGCCTATGTACGCTGCGCTGGCTGATCAGATCGACGCTGCGCAGGGGGATTCGGAGATTCACGTCGTTCTCCTCCTATCGGAAGGTGATACGTTCACGGCTGGAAACGATATCTCGGCGTTCGCAGGCTGGGCGCAAGCTGAACGTAACGAAATCCCAGTTAGCGTGCACCGTTTTCTGACGGCCCTTGCCACAACCCGTAAGCCGCTCGTCGCTGGCGTGCAAGGGCAAGCGATCGGCATAGGTGTAACTTTGCTGCTTCACTGTGACTTTGTCGTCGTTGCGCACGATGCGAAGCTTGTCGCCCCTTTCGTCAATCTCGCCCTGGTGCCAGAAGCTGCATCTACGTTGTTGATGGTTGCACGCATTGGGCACGCGAGAGCGTTCGCACTCTTCGCAATGGGCAAACCCATGGATGGCGACACCGCGGTATCGTGGGGCATTGCCAACCTGGCTGTCGAGAAGGGGAAGGTGCGCGAAGAAGCCTTGTCTGCCGCAAAGCTGTTGGCATCTCGGCCCCTGGGTGCGATGACGGCCACCAAGCAACTCATGCGGGACCAAGAGTCAATCCTTGCACAAATCGCGGCGGAGAGCCAGCAGTTCGCGAGGCAGCTCGGCTCCCCCGAGGCCCGAGAAGTCTTCCAGTCCTTCCTTGCGAAGCGGCCACCGAAGGACCTCGATTGAACCTGTGGCCCCTGCGCCGAGATTGAGCGGACGGGGCTCTTTTAATTTTGCACGTCACGGACGCTCAGCTTTTTGCGCGAGTGTTGGCTTTTCACGTCAGGAATAAACGTGTATATGATCCCATGCCTGCGAGGCGCAGTTGTTAGGGTGGAGGACGATCTGCAAACCACGCCGGACAACGGGGGGCGGTCGCTTGAGGGAGCTGTCGAGCACACTCTGGAGGAGGACTACTGCTTCGCAGTGAATCAAGCTAAGCGTTATGTTTCGAGAATCTACAACCGGCACTTGGCGCAGGCATCGGTTACCGTAGGGCAGTTAGAAATACTTATGGTATTGCGAGAACATGAATTCATGACGATGAACGAACTCAGCAAGATTCTAGTCATGGAGCGTACGTCCTTAGTGCGCGCCATCAAACCCCTTATATCCGCGAGACTGCTATTGAAAGCACGCCATGCACACCACGGCCGACGCTGCGTACTCTCGCTAACCGAGGTCGGCCTTGCAAAGGTGGAACGGGCTGGCGTGCACTTGAGGGCCGCACAACTGGAGCTCGAAAAGGTCTATGGCAGTGCGAAGGCCACACGATTGCGGGCAGAACTGTTTTCTCTTGCGCGATGACGTTCCTGTCCCACCGGTTCGGCTTGACAGCGGACCACGATGTGCGCAGAAAAGTAAGGAGTCAGGTAGGGCGAACCGATGATGACGGCCAACCCCCATTGAAGTCGATAATCGCGCCGGTAAGGAACCGTGCTTCCGTTGAAGCCAGAAACCTGATGACATCGCCGATTTCATCTGGTCGACCGAGTCTTCCAGCCGGAACGTTCTTGGTTACATAATCTTTCCCTCTCTCGTCGTCGATGAATATTGCTTTCGGATAATAGGCTTCGCTATACAAAAAGTTGGGAGATACTGCGTTAACCGCGATCGCATCCGGAGCCAGCTCTACCGCCAGCGACTTTACCAGCGCGTTGGCCGCAGCCCTTGCTGCATCAGGAATGGCGCCACCTCGAATAGGCGCGTGCGTGCGGCACGACGTGATCATTACAATGTTTCCACCACCTTGATCCCTCAAAAGAGGAATCGCTGCCTGCAGCAATGCAAACGGATTGAGCACGAGATATTCGAGCGTTTGTCTAAACTCGTCTAAAGACGCCTTTTCGGATGAGATCTGTACCGCTGGGTAGTGGTCGTTGCAAATGATCGCGTTGAGCTGCCCCTCCGTCTTCCACGCCTCGGTTACGAGTGTCGCAGGGTTGTCCGCGCAAATGACTTCTGCAAGCGGATGCATTTGGAGGAAATGTGCTATCGCTACAGGGTCCTTGAACGTCGCATCATGCACGAAGACCCTGAACCCCGAGTCGCTCAATGCGGTCACGGCTGGCGGTCCAGCGTATCCAGCAGCGTTCGTCACAAGAGCTGTTTTCTTCGCATCAGGCATGGCGGTCTCGGTACAGATCGTCGACGTTCGTATCTTAGCCTACGAGATGCCCAACTTGACAGTTTGCCTCGTCACCGTTGGTTTTGGGCTGATCGATCAGGTCGATCTGCATGTAGCGGGCTTCCACATGGCCGAGTCCTTCCGAGTTCGTTGGCGCTCATCCCGCATGAACAGCAGGTCGTCTACTCGACCTCGAACGTCAAAGAGCAAATGCCTATTTTGCTTGCGTCCGTTCGGCGCCGCATGCGTTTAACTTCGAGGGCCCGTGGTGTCGCGACGCACCAACTGGATCGGCAGTACATCATGTGCATACGCTCCCATTCCTCCCGCGCGGATCCGCTCAACGAGCCGGCGCGCCGCAGTACGGGCCATCGCCTCGACGGGCTGGCGTATCGAAGTGAGCCCCACTAGTGGCGACCCCGCGAGTGGCATGTCGTCAAAACCAATGATGGAAAGTTGGTCCGGCACGCGAATGCCTTGCCGTTTCGCGGCCTCCAAGACGCCCAGCGCGATCATGTCGTTCCCGGCGACGATAGCTGTAACCGGATCGGCCTCACGGAGCATCGAGATCGTGCTCGAATAGCCAGAGTCGGTCGTGTAGTCGCCCCAGACAAGCGATATCCACTCCGGTGGCAGGCCAACTTCCTTCAGGCAGCTCGATACACCGATCGCACGATCACGACTCGTGGAAGTGTTTTGCGGTCCCATCACGAGGCCGATTCGCCGATGACCCAGCTCGTACAGATGCTCCGCTGCGACCGCTCCTGCGTAAACATTGTCAATCTCCACGGTGTCAACCATCACGTGGTCGACTGAGCGGACGACCAGCACAAGTGGGATTCCTCGCCGTTGCATCTCGGCGACTACAGGGGAATCAAGCGTCGCTGTGGCGAAAATCAGACCGTCCAGATAGCCGTCTATCAGGGGCCGGAAGGCAAGGAGGTTCCTAGAGTCGTTCATCGAATCGATCATCAAGGTGATCTGATAACCAAGTTCCTGCAACGCGCCGTGCAGATGTGTCAGCAGCACAGTCATGAATCGGTTATGAAGCGCACCGACCACGACACCTATCAACTTGGTCGCCGATTTCTTCGCTCGCCGCCCTTGCGCAGGAACCCGATAGCCGAGTTCGGCAGCCGCCGCCTGCACTGAACCCCGGGTCTCGCTGCTGATCGCGGGGTGGCCTGCCAGCGAGCGTGAGACCGTCGACACCGAGATGCCCAGTTTTTTGGCCACGTCCTCGAGCCTAACTTTGACGGGTTTCGCGTCGGCAGGATGTTTTGCATCAGTTTGCATAATGAATTAATAGCTCGCCTCTGGAGATGGCCCGAATACAGTGCCTTTAGGGTAATCGTCTACCGTTTGCATCCCTTTGCACGAAATATTTGCGATAGATTTGCATCAATGGTAGCGCAAGCCCTCCGTCACCAGGACGGCAAATCTGGTCAACCATCCTGACAGGAAAAGCAAATGGCAATCCAATATCTGAAGCACGGCCGCAGCGCTGAAGAATCGTCCCTGGACGCTGCAAAAGTGCGCGACACGGTCACTGAAATCCTTGCCGATGTCGCCAAACGCGGAGATGCAGCGGTGGCGGAGTTGTCGAAGAAATTCGATAACTGGTCTCCTGAAAGCTTCCGGCTTTCGGAAAGCGAAATCGCAGGTTGCGTCGGTGCTTTGTCGCAAGGTCAACTCGACGACATCAAGTTTGCACAGACGCAGGTGCGCAATTTTGCGCAGGCGCAGCGCGAGGCGCTCCGTGACGTCGAGGTGGAGACCCTGCCGGGTGTCGTCCTTGGCCACAAGAACATGCCGGTGGACAGTGTTGCGTGTTACGTGCCCGGCGGGAAATTCCCGCTCGTTGCGTCGGCGCACATGAGTGTCGTAACGGCGAAGGTTGCCGGCGTGCCACGCGTCATCACTGCCTCGCCCCCGGTGCACGGCAAGCCAAATCCCGCAGTGGTTGCTGCGATGCACCTCGGTGGCGCCGACGAGATTTATACGTTCGGCGGTGTGCAGGCGATCGCTGCGATGGCTCTCGGCACCCAAACAATCGATCCCGTAGCGATGGTGGTGGGGCCGGGCAACGCGTTTGTTGCCGAGGCGAAGCGTCAACTGTTCGGTCGCATCGGTATCGATCTCATCGCTGGTCCGACGGAAACGCTCGTTATTGCTGACGACAGCGTTGATGCCGAGATGTGCGCGACCGACCTACTGGGTCAGGCTGAACATGGTTTCAATACGCCGGCGGTCCTCCTGACGAACTCGCTGGCGCTCGCGCAGGACACGATCGCCGAAGTCGAGCGTTTGCTGAAGATTCTGCCCACTGCAAACACCGCGGGTGCTTCATGGCGCGACTATGGCGAAGTTATCGTCGTCGACACGCTGGAAGAAATGGTGCAGGAAGCGGACCGCATCGCTTCCGAGCACGTCCAGGTGATGACTCGCGATCCGGACTATTTCCTCAACAACATGAAGAACTATGGTGCGCTCTTCCTTGGCCCGCGAACGAACGTGGCCTTCGGCGATAAGGTCATCGGCACGAACCATACGCTGCCGACTGGCAAGGCCGCACGTTATACAGGCGGTCTGTGGGTTGGCAAATTTATCAAGACCTGCACCTATCAGAAGGTCCTGACCGACGAGGCCAGTGCGATGATTGGGGCTTACTGCTCACGGCTCTGTGCCATCGAAGGCATGATTGCTCACGGCGAACAAGCCAACATTCGCGTCCGCCGGTATGGGCATCGGGACGTGCCGTATGGATCCGCCGTGGTCGCGTGAGACGATTAAAGAATGATACCGACGCTTCCGAGTTTCAGGCTAGATGAGAAGACGGCGCTGGTAACAGGGGCCGGCAGGGGAATTGGTCTTGCCGCCGCGGCTGCCCTTGCGCAGGCTGGTGCCCGCGTCACACTAGCGGCGCGAACGGCGGAAGAGCTCGAAAAGGCATGCGAAGCGATCAACGCTGCAGGCGGCGCCAGCGACTACGTCGTGCTCGACGTCACGGATTCCGCCGCGGTGACCCGTGAGGTCTTCGCGCGTGGGCCGTTCAACGTGCTCGTCAACAGCGCGGGAATGAACCGGCCGACGGACCTCGTAGCGGTGAAAGACGAGGACATCGACGCAATGATGGCGCTGAACGTGAAGGCGGCATTTTACGCGTCGCGCGCCGTGGCAAAGGGTCTGTTGGAGGCCAGGCAGGGCGGGTCGTTCATCAACGTTTCGTCGCAGATGGGGCACGTGGGAAGTCCCGGGCGCACCGTTTACTGCGCGACCAAGCATGCAATCGAAGGGATGACCAAAGCTCTCGCCTGGGAACTCGGGGCGCACGGGATCCGAGTGAACACGGTTTGTCCGACCTTCATTGAGACGGTATTTACCGAAGAGATGTTCAAGGCGCCCGGATTCCGCGACTGGGTAACGTCGAAGATCGCACTCGGACGGGTCGGGCAGGTCGAGGAGGTCATGGGTGCCGTGGTTTTTCTTGCGAGCGAAGCTTCATCGCTCGTGACCGGTAGCGCACTCATGCTGGATGGCGGCTGGACCGCCGCCTGACGAGTATAGGAATCGTAAGGAGAGTCGACTGGCCTGTGTCGCGGGCACCGACGAGCAAAGAGCACAAGGGATCGCTTGAACGTTGATCGTATGTAGGTGTTCGAGAAACCTTGAATCCGATTGGTGCTGGCACGGGCATCGACAAAATGTACAACCCGGTCGGCCCCGCCATCGGAAGTCAAGCCAATCTGACTTTGCAACAGAGGAAATGATGAAAGCCGTTCAATCATTTATTGGCGAGCCGGTGGCGATCGTCGGTGCCGGACTCGTCGGCGCGGGGTGGGCCATCGCCTTTGCTCGCGCCGGACTCACCACGCGGGTGTATGACGCCAATCCCAGCCTTTCGGAAAAGGTGCTCCCATGGGCCGCGGAACAACTGTCGGCGCTGCACGCTCATGGGCTTCTTAGCGAACCGCCACAGGTGGTCGCAAACCGTCTCGTACGGGTGAACTCCCTCAAAGAGGCGGTTGATGATGTCGCGTATGTGCAAGAGTCGGTGCTTGAGCGACTGGATGTGAAGCGCCAGTTGATGGAGGACCTGGATGCGATCGCAGATGCAGATGTCATCATCGGGAGCTCCAGCTCGGGCATCCCGGCGTCGGCGTTCGCCAACGATCTTGCAATTTCACCGCGCGTGCTTATTGCTCACCCGGTTAACCCGCCTCATCTCGTGCCGGTGGTCGAACTGGTTCCGTCGACACAAACATCCGAAGACACGGTCGAATTCGTTGACAGACTGATGGTTACGATCGGCCAGAGCGTCGTTCATGTCCGCAAAGAAGTCGAGGGGTTCGTGCTCAACCGCCTTCAGGCGGCGTTGCTCCGGGAAGCATGGGCATTGCAACGCGACGGGGTAGCAAGTTGCGAAGACATCGACAAGACGGTGAGGGATGGGCTCGGATGGCGATGGTCGTTTATGGGACCGTTTGAGACCATCGACCTCAATGCTCCCGGCGGCATTGCCGACTACGCCAACAGGCTCGGCGCGCTTTATTACTCGATCGCCAGATCGCGGGTTGATGATGGCCCCTGGAATGCGGAGCTCATTGCGCAAGTTGAAAAAGACCGGCGACAGCACCTCTGCGCGGACGACCTCGCGGCGCGCCGGGATTGGCGAGACGAAAAGCTGATGGAGTTCGCGGCGCGAAAATCTTCGATAACCGGCCAGTCAGTAAGTGAACTCGATGGTTCTACCGGTGCTTCACGCTGAACGTGCGATGCCGTCGAAGCCGCCGACGATCGATGCTTCGGCCCTCGATCGGGTGGGTTGCGCTGATACGCTCGGGCGTCTGCTGAAGGATCTGCGTCTCTCGGTCATCGACCAGTGCAACTTTCGCTGCACCTATTGCATGCCGAAGGACGTGTTCACGAAGGACTATCTTTTTTGCCGTCTGCGGAGCGCCTATGGGGGATGAACAAGGTATGCGCAATTTTCTATCTTAAGCCATCGGTTATGAAAATTGCGCTGATCATTACGACTTGGTGCGGTAACGTCTGATTTATCTTGCGCTAATCTGAGCGGCTCTCTGCGATCTGGACGACTCGCGATGGCTACCCTCGAACGCACCGCGTATCCGCGCTTCCCCGAGGTTCTGGCACCCCGCGAACTGCAAGCCTGCTACACGCCGCTGTCCGACGAACTCGATGAACGTGAAGCCGTATTACGGCACCGACGCGAACGCGATCGCGACACGGGAGGCGCACACGGCGTCTCTGACGATGGACCAGCCTGTCGACATCATCAACGCGACGATCGACGAGCTGATCGGGCAGGATATCGAACTGCCAGCGTCCTCCACGCTCGACCGGTTGACCGAGCAGATTCACGCGCGGGCGCAGTCCCGACTCTTCAAGCGCGTCAAGCGACGCCTGACCACTCGCGCTCGACCGGCTGCTGCACGCGATCTGTCGAGCCGGCAGACTGCTTACAAGCGGATAAAGCGGCATGCGAGACGCCCATCGCGCAAGCACCTGGACCTGCTGGTTGACCAGATCGCCTGGCTCGACGAGATCGGCGATTTTTCACTGGCCGCCGCCGGAATTCCAGCCTCCAAGCTGCGCTCGCTCGCGAATCAGGCGATGGCGCTCGATGCATCGGCACTCAGGAACGACACACTGCCCGAGAAGCGCTACACATTGATCGTCGCGCTGCTCAACCGCATGCGCGTGCGCGCCCGGGACGATCTCGCCGAAATGCTTGTACGGCGCATGGGCGACATTCACAAGCGCGCGAGCGACGAGCTGGACTTGATCCAGCGCAAACAGCGTGATCAGGTCGAGGATCTCGTGGCCGTGCTTGACGGCGTCGCCGACATCCTCGCCGACGAATCCGACGAAACGGCAATCGCCAGGGCACCACAGCATGGCGCACGCGGTCTTGAACGGTGCGCCATCGGTGCCGTCGCGACACGAAGGCATTCGTAACTGGAAGGACCTCGTCCTATACCGGTCGGACAGCAAGGCCAAATACAGGCACATCGACAAGCTGTTCACGGCGACCATCGACTGGGTGCTGATTGAGCCGCACTGGCAGGAGTTGATGCAAGTCGCGCTGTCGATTCAGGCGGGCACGATCTCGTCGCCGCCGGTGCTGCGCCGGCTCGGTTCCGAAAGCCGCAAGAACCGCCTGTGCCTGGCCGCGCGCGAGCTCGGCAATGTTGTTCGTACGGTGTTCCTGCTCGAGTGGGTCGGCAGCCTCGAATTGCGGCAGGAGGTCACCGCGAACACGAACAAGATCGAGTCGTACAATGGCTTCTCCAAATGGCGGTCGTTCGGTGGCGACGTGATCGCCGAGAACGAACCAGATGAGCAGCAGAAACGGCTACGCTACAACGACCTGGTCGCTACCATACCGGAGCAGGTGCTGGCTGCGCTCGATCTGATCGACGACTTCATCGCAGAACTGACGCGGGTGAGGACGTTCCTTGAGCCGCTCGAAGCACTGTCTCTGAACGACGACTGCGGCGACGTCTTAGAGACATCATCTTCAACGGTTCGCCGCGTCGGGCGGCGACCGGCCAAAAACGGTCCTCCATCGCTTCTCGTAAACGAACGTCTATCGGTCCGTTCTGCTGATATTGCGGTCGTTCGTCCACTCGGCCGCCCGCGTGCCGCCATGCCAAGTCGCGACGCGCGGTTTCAGTTCTCCAGATTGGTCAAGGTCTCGGGCAGATTTTGCCCGGTCGGCGGTCATCGGGCGTGCGCCAGCGCCCGCTCCATGCCAGCAATAGCAGCTTCGACATATGCCCTGAAACTGGAGTCCATGGCGGCGTCCGTTCCGTTCTGCCAGCGAACGATAAACGACTTGTTCGCCATCGCCGGGAGGTACCTCGCCAGCGTCGGAAACTCAAGCGCCCGGATCGAGTTCACCTTTTCCTGCAGTTGCGCTGCCCATCCCGCGGGGTCGTCCGTCGGCATAGAAGCGAACTCAAGTGTCGAAAATCCCACCATCGTTGCGATAACAACGTTATACGAGTCGACAATCTGATCATCTTTGAATCCGGCCGCAACAAGCACAGAGAGAATCCTGTCGATCATGCTGGGGCTCAGGCTTGCGTTGGCGACGAGGTGCCCGCCAAGAAGCGGCGCTACGTTCGGGTGTCGGCGGATCACCTCGCGGCACCGGGAAAACAGTTCCCTGAGCCAGTCCTGCCACGACAACTTGCCGGGTTCGGGCGCCACGTCGGCCATTGTGGCTTCGACAACCGAAGCGAGCAGGTCGTCACGCGTCGCAACGTGCCAGTACACCGCGGACGGATAGACGCCAAGCGATCGCGCCACATCGCGCAAGCTGAATCCCATGAGCCCGTTGCGATCGATCTGCTCAATCGCCGCAGCAACGATTCTTTCCTTGCTGAGCCCGGAACCGCTCGCCTCGCCTTTCTTTGTGCGCGTGCGCGACGCCGAAGAAGCTCCGCCGGCACGAGCCCGGCCGGTATCTTCGCCAGTTCCGCGGACCTTCCTGACGCCGCCTGTTTTCTCCACGCGGGTCGCCTTGCGAGCTGATGTCGTCATTTGTCTGTTTGATGTCGAAACGCGATTGTGCGGTGAACAAGGCGTCATTGTAGACCGGGCAAGCGGCCGAGAGACTTTCGCCGCAGGCGGCTCGCAATCGTCATGCTGCCTTACGCAGTACACAGCAACTTGCACTTTATCTTGTTCAGTGTACAATGAATCATAGTTCATCGTTATATGAGTGCGGCTCCGCCAGAGGGCCGCGAAGGCCATGCACAGGGACATCACGATGGAAAACTCCACTACGTCAGCCTTTCCTAGGCTTGCAGAGGCGATCGATCGCGCGGTCGAGCGTTATACCCAACGCAACCCGCAAAGCGCGCTTCAGTACGAGCGGGCCGTTCAGGTCATGCCTGGCGGCAATACGCGGTCGGTGCTCTTTTACGGTCCATTCCCGCTCGCGATCGCTCGCGGTGAGGGTTGCCGTCTCTGGGATGCGGATGGTCATGAATACATTGACTTCATAGCGGAGTTCACGGCGGGTCTCTATGGGCACTCGAACCCCGTCATCCGGGAGGCCATCGATCGTGCGCTCGATGCCGGGATCAATTTGAGTGGGCACAACCTGCTGGAGTCTGAGCTTGCGCGTCTGATCTGCAATCGCTTTCCGGCGGTCGATGCGGTGCGATTCACGAACTCGGGTACCGAAGCGAACCTCATGGCGATCTCGGCTGCACGCGTCCATACCCGCCGTGACAAGGTCATCGTCTTTGCCGGTGGATATCACGGCGGGGTGCTGACGTTCGCAAGAGGCAACAACCCGGTGAACGTTCCGCACGACCTGTTGATCGCGAACTACAACGATCTGGCGAGCGTGCAGGACCTATTCAAATCGTATCCTGCCGAGGTGGCAGCCATCATTGTCGAGCCGATGCAGGGAGCCGCGGGTTGTATCTGTGCCGAAAGGGACTTCCTGGCCGGGCTGCGAGAGCTTGCATCGAATTACGGTGCGGTGCTGATTTTTGACGAAGTCATGACTTCGAGACTGGCGCCCGGTGGGATGCAGGAAGCACTTGGGATCGAGCCGGACATCACGACGCTCGGAAAGTACATTGGGGGCGGGATGTCTTTTGGCGCGTTCGGCGGGCAGGCATCCATCATGGATCAGTTCGATCCGCGCAAGCCTGGCGCCACGCCGCATGCGGGCACGTTCAATAACAACGTCCTCAGCATGGCGGCCGGCGCAGCAGGTCTATCCAGTCTCTACACCGCGGACGTCGCGCGCGAAATGAACGCCAATGGCGATCGGCTTCGCGAGCAACTTAACGCGATTTGCGCGGAGCGCAGCGTCCCTCTCCAGTTCATCGGGAGAGGGTCCCTGATGAATCTTCAGGCCGGTAGGCACGCAATACGATCGGTGAAAGATCTGCTGCCAGAGGGCAACAGCGTCAAAGATCTCTTTTTCTTTCAGATGGCTGAACACGGCATCTATTTGGCCCGCCGTGGCTTCATCGTTTTGAGCATGCCAATTACCGAAAAAGAGATCGGGTGCCTGCTATCGGCCTTCGATACGTTTGTGGAGCGCTACGCCGGCGTCCTCGCTTGAAACCAATTGCTGTCGCCGCACAAGGTAGTGCGCATTGAAGAGGAGCATTGAAATGGAAGATACGGCTGGAAAACGTCTCGTAGGAGACACTTCTCGCGGCGGAAGCGTGATGAGTTTCTACCTTCCGAAGGGCGCGGTGCGTCCGCCGCGTATCGCGCGCGGCGAAGGTGTCCACCTGTACGACGAGCTAGGCACCCGCTATCTGGACGCAACGTCGGGCGCAGTTGTGAGCAACCTGGGACACTCCAATCCGCGCGTCGTTGCTGCGATGGCGGAACAGGCTCACCGCGTCACCTTTGCGTATCCGCGCTTCTTCGAGAGCGAGCAAAACGTCCGCCTGGCCGGCAAGGTGACTGAACTCGCCGGGGATGGCTTCGACCGCGCGTTCTTCGTCTCGGGAGGTTCGGAGGCCAACGAAGCAGCACTCAAGCTTGCAAGGCAGTACGCAGTCGCCTGTGGACAGTCGACTCGCTGGAAGGTGATCTCACGCGACCCGAGCTACCACGGCTCGACCATGGGCGCCATGGCCGTCACGGGCGACTCGTTCACGGAGTCGATCTACGGCCCAATGTTCCAGCCGATGCCGAAGGTTCCTGCGCCGCTGACTTATCGGCTATCGCCCGGCGTGACGGCCGAAGAGCATGTCGCAGCCTGTGCGGATGCGCTCGAACAGCGAATCGTCGAGGAGGGGCCCGACACCGTGCTTGCGTTCATTATCGAGCCGATAGGCGGCCTGTCCAGCGGCGCGCTGGTCTCGCCGCCGTCGTACTACCGTCGGGTCCGCGAGATCTGCGACCGTTACGGCGTGTTGCTGATCCACGACGAGATCATGTGTGGTGCAGGTCGCACGGGCGCTTTCCTGTCCTCGCATCACTGGGAAGGCTCACGTCCAGACATCGTTACGTTGGCCAAAGGTCTTGCCGCTGGCTATACGCCATTTGGCGCGGTGCTCGCGTCAAACCGGATCGTCGAAACGATTGGCGCGCACGGCGGTTTTGTCCACGGGCATACCTACTTTTCGAATCCATTCTCCTGTGCTGTTGCTGAAGCCGTTATCGACGAGGTGGTGGAACAAGGGCTTGTCGAACGGGCTGCGAGGATGGGGCAGTATCTTGATCGAAGACTTTGCGATCTACAGAAGGTGAGCCGCCTGATCGGTGAAGTGCGTGGCAAAGGCTTGCTCATGGCGATCGAACTCGTTGCGGACAAAGGGTCCCGACGTCAGCTTTCGCCAGTGATGAATGCGCCTGCCCGTCTGACGAACTACGGACTCGCGCACGGCATCGCGCTTTACAACCGGCGTGCTAACCGCGGGCAGTTCGGCGATATCCAGCTGATTGCGCCGCCGCTGATCATCACGGAGCCGGAAATCGATGATCTCGTTGAACGGCTCGGGCGATCGTTGCTTGATTTCGAACGTGATCTCGAGCGTGAAGGCGCACTTGATTGAAATGCAACTCGCGCTTTGGCACTAGAGGCGTCGGATGGGAAAAGTACCATGAATGTTGCAGGCTTATTCGAATCGCAAAAGCTCGTTCGCTTTCAGCATTGCGACCCGGCAGGCATCGTCTTCTACCCGCAGTACTTCGTCCTCTTCCACGAGCTGATCGAGGACTGGTTCAACGATGGACTGCGCGTGAACTACGCGGATTTTATTGCCGTCCGGAAGCTAGGCGTGCCGACGGTCTGCATGGAAGTGGACTTTTTCGCTTCCAGCAAAATCGGTGACGTGCTGCAAATGCGGCTGGCAGTGAAGCGGATCGGGACACGCTCTATCGTGCTTTCGCTCGCAGCCTTCGCCGAGGACGTGCTACGCGTACGTGTTCAACAGACGATCGTCCTTTTTTCACTTGAGCGGAGGGCATCCGTCGCCATTCCGGACGATCTTCGTCGGCGCCTTTCTTTGTTTTTGACCGAGCAGACCGCGCAATAGCACAGCTTCTTGTGGCCGAGGCTCGAGTCGCGGTCCCAAAACTATCCAACTTTTCATGGAGACACAGGCATGGCTACGAACAAGGTTATTGTCCTCGTCGCACCCACCGGAGGGATGGCATTCAAGTCACAGAACCCTCACTTGCCCACGCAGCCCAACGAGATCGCAAGAGACGTGTACGACTGCTACAACGCCGGTGCGAGCGTTGTGGCTGTGCATGCGCGGCGGCCTGACGACGAGGCGACGTGCAATGCCGACATCTATCGCAATATCAACGAGCTGATTCGCGCCAAATGCGACATCGTGATCAACAATTCGACGGGCGGCGGCGTTCATGGCGACATGGTCCGACAGATCGACGGCGCGATGTGGGATACCGTCTGGGAAGAGCGCCTCAAGGGCATGGAGGCCGGTGCTGAGATGTGCACGCTGGACGCCTGCACATTCGTGGCGAGCTTCGGAGGCAAGGAAGTCTTGCTCAATACATCACCCTCGCGATGCCAGTCTCTGGCCGAGGAGATGAGGAAGCGCGGGATCAAGCCCGAGTGGGAAGTTTTCAGTCCGACACATATCGTTCAGGACGCCACCATGTTGATCCAGATGGGACTTGACGAACCACCGTACGTATTTAACTTGGTGATGAATGCGCATCGAGGTTTTCAGAATGCGATGCCATATAACCCGAAGTCATTGCAGTTCATGGTCGATCTGCTGCCCGAAGGCAGCATCTTCTGCGTGAGCGGTATCGGGCCGGCCCAACTACCCGCGGGCGTCAACTCGTTGCTGCTCGGCGGACAGATCATCCGCGTGGGCCTCGAAGACAATCTTTACTATCGCCAAGGGCAACTCGCGCGCAACGTCGAACTGGTCGAGCGCACCGTGCGGATTCTGCGTGAAATGGACTACGAAATCGCGACACCCGCTGAAGCGCGCCAGATGATGGGGCTGCCGCGCAACGATACTTCGGCGAGACCGTACTTTTCGGTAGCGTAGGCGGTACATGGGCCGTGAGTTGCACGTCAGTGACGTGAATACCCCAATCGGCTTTGAGCCGAATCCAGGCTGCAGTGCTAGATTCATTCCCAAGCTTTCGGCGCTGCGGCCACGTTTCTCGCAAATGACTATCGGCGATCGTTACTCAATTCGCTGTTACTGGCCACGCGTCGTGATGGTTCAATTGCCCGTCCTGTAGTCAACGGTGCCTTGTGGACTCCACGCCGGTCATCCGCTAGATCTGGCAACGAATGCCTGTTGAGGGTCGAGATGGAATGGACACCCTGGCGGACGAAAACGCAACAGCGCTAGCCACCTGCGGATCGCGATCGATGGACCGATATTGAGCGCCAACCTATTCCAGGAAGTTCGCAAACTCGAAGTCATCGCCGGCAGGGTCGAGCGCGATGGCCAAATGGCGCGAAGGTTTGTGTCCGCTTTGCAGCGTCCGAGCTTGACCCGTGTTCTTGTGGCGGGCGCGCTCGATCAATGTGGCTCTTTCGAGAAACCGGTAAAGCTGTCGGCGGTTGATTCGCGTTACGGTTTCGATACTTCCTACCGGCTCACCGCTCGCGTAACGCTCAATGGCGTCGATATGTCTCTGGACGCGACTGCGCTCTGCTGCGTCGAGTTCAGTCCATGCGAGAGTCGACCACGAGGCGAAATCCAGTGCCTGCAATTCGGTCTGCGGCGGCTCATGATTTGGCCTGGACCGCAACAAAGCGAGTCAGAAACGACAGGCTTTCATTGTGTAGCTCCAGCGCCTGAATGCGACCGTACCGCAACAGTTCGAAGACAACTGCGCGGATCAGCGCAGGGTCGCTAGCTGAGAAACGCTCTATCGTCGTAATCGATTGAGGTGACATGACGAAGCGCCGGATCGCGCCGGGCAGCGAAGGCTTTACGAGGCCGCGCGCGGCAACAAGTACGGGTGTAAGCGCTCAACTCGCCACACGTTGGCGGTCGGATCGAAGCTATGCGCTCGGTCGTTTAGGGCGACGGCGGCGCAGCAGTTTGCCCTTCGACGAAGTTAAACGACTGCAAGTCCGTAATGTCGGCATCCGGTGCCCGCTGAGGCAATTCGGTGAGCACGTGAAGCGGGTAGGCATACGGCTCGACGTTGCATGCGCGACACGTGAGCATGAAGCTGTAGACCGTCGCGCTTGCCTTCGCGCCAGCGACCGTGTCACTGAACAACCAGGACTTGCGGCCTGTGCAGAAAGGCCTGATGTCGCGCTCGATAACGTTATGCCGACTCCGCGATTATGCCGCGTCATGCATGCGCGTGACGGTGGGTATGGTCTTTTGTGATTGCTGTGTCGGCATAACCGTATGATTTCTCAGGCTGGCTATCCGACCGTGCGGATGTCACTGGTCGGCGGCTGACCGCCCGCGCGACCCTCCTTTTTCCTTTACAGTCGGATCTTGTCTCGGCCTTTGAGGCCAATCATCTGACGCACGTCGGTGGGCGTTGCGATTTCGAAGCCGAACCGCGTCAGGATTTCCCGAATCATCTCGACCTGTTCGGCATTCGATGTCGAAAGCCGGCCCGGCCCGTTCGACAGCGAATCCTCGAGGCCCACGCGGACGTGTCCGCCCATCAAGGCCGCCTGCGTGATGAGCGGCATCTGGTGTCGACCGGCGCCAAGCACCGACCATTGATAGGTATCGCCGAACAGCTTGTCCGCGATGCGTTTCATGTGCACGAGATTCTCCGGATCCGCGCCAATCCCACCGAGGACGCCCAGCACGAACTGCAGGAAAAGCGGCCCCTTGATAATCCCGCGATCGAGGAAGTGCTTCAGGTTGTACAGATGGCCGACGTCGTAGCACTCGAATTCGAAGCGCGTGCCGTGCTCGTGACCGAGCTGGGTAAACACGTCTTCGATATCGGCGAAGGTATTGCGGAAAATCGTGCGGCGTGTGCCTTCGATTTGGTCGCGCTCCCACTCGTACTTGAAGGTCTTCAACTTGTCGAGCATCGGAAAGATCCCGAAGTTGAGCGACCCCATGTTGCACGAGGCCATTTCCGGGGAAACGTCGATCGCCCCCGCGAGGCGTTCGTCGAGCGTCATGTTGTACGAGCCGCCCGTGGTGATGTTGATCACCGCGTCGGTGGCCGCGTGAATCTGCGGCAGGAATTGCCGATAGATCGCCGGGTCGAATGCGGGCCGTCCATCTCTCGGGTTGCGCGCATGCAGATGCAGGATGGCGGCGCCGGCTTCAGCGGCAGCGATTGACTCACGCGCTATTTCGTCGGGCGTGATGGGCAGATAAGGCGACATGCTCGGAGTATGGATCGAGCCTGTCACTGCGCAAGTGATGATGACTTTTCGTGCCACGGTTAGCTCCTCCTCCTATCGGGCCAGTCCGGCCACGACAGCGTTCTCGATGGGGCCCTCGCTCTCGATCGGGTATGACGTCTCCGCAAAGGCCCAGGCTTCTTTTGATAGTTTGGGTAGTGACATAGTCAGGGGCGTGCCACCGACCCAATGCGGCCCGCCTGCAATCAGCGCCCGAGGAACCGGACGATGCGGTCCCCGATCTCGTCCGGTCGCTCGATATGAAGGAAGTGACCAACGCCCGGGATGACCTCCCGTTCGAGGCCTTTTGGAAACAGCGGTTCCATGCCCTCGCTGAGATACGTCGCCATGCAGCCGTCTTGCTCGCCGTGCAGGTAGAGCGACGGGACGTTGATTGGCCCGTTCGCCTGAGCCTCGAGAGTCCGGAGCGTCGAATCTTCTGGCGGCGGCGCGAACAACTGACGGTAAAAGCCGAACGTCTGGGGCAGCACGCCTGGCTTCGCCAGGCTTTCCTTAAGCAATGCGCGCTCGCCCTCAGGCAAGACGTAGCTCGGCGACCATTCGCGCCAAAGCCGGTCGATGAATGCGAAATCATCGCGCGGTACCCCGACCTCGGCAAGGCGAGTCTGGAAGTAGAACATGTACCAGCTACGGCGTTGCTGGTCTCCGTCGGCAACTAGGGAGGCGCCAAATTTCTGCCCGTACGCAACAGCCATGCCAACTAGCTTGCCGACGCTTTCGGCCCCAAGGCTCGCCGCGGCGTACGCAGCTCGCGCACCGATGTCATGTCCAATCAGGTTCGCGGTCTCGCGTCCAAGAGCCGCGATCAGCGCTAAGACGTCCTGCCCGAGAGCCGAACCACCGTAGCGGCCGTCGGGCGCCGCACCGCCCGGCCAGTATCCCCGCATCGCTGGTGCCACCGCCCAGTAGCCTTCCTGGGCAAGTCGCCGGAGAATCGGAATCCAGCTGCGCGCGTGGTCGGGAAAGCCGTGCAGGCAGAGTACGAGTGGGCCGTCCCCAGCCTCGAGAATGGGGAATTCGAGGCCATTGGCGGCGACTGTTCGCTGCCTCACACCCTCGTCGTTCCAAAGACCTGAATTTGTTAGCAACATCCGGTTATCCCTCTTTCATATGGTTAGGCTCGGTCGCAGGTCTGCACTGATGTTGCGGCGCCTGACGCTCGAGGTGATGCTATGGGCGAGAATGACGAGGCCTTCGGTTAGCTGGCGGTGAAACGCTGCCGCTTGAAGTCCTTTAGGTCCCCATGCTGAAGTTGATTGGGCACGCCCTTCTCGAAGCGCCAGGCTTCCGCCTCGATCACCGCTTTCAGCGGGGTCGCGGGCCGCTTTAGCAAATGTTCCACGTCGTTCCCGGCCTCCGCGATGTACTTGCCGCCGCCGTTCTGCAAGGCCAGGTTCTCGAGGTGGAGTGAGACATGCTCTGGAAGGCCCGGTGCGAGCGCCCGCAGCTGGTCTCGAAAGTCGTCGATTGTCGTGGGGACATAGGTGATCTTGCGCCCGAGCGCCGCCGAGAAATCTTCGGCGAACTCGTACCAGTTCTTCCGCGTAGGGCCAGTGAGGACGTAGGACTTGTGCTCATGGCCCCGAGGTGCAGCGAGGACGTTGATGCAGACGTCAGCGACATCGACCGTGGCTACTGGCGCGGTCTTGGCGTCGCCGAATGGAAGCCGGATGGTGTCATCTTCCTTGATCGTCGCCGCCGTCATCCATAGCGTGATCGGGTTCTCAACGAAGATCGCAGCCTGAATGTGGCAGACAGGAAGGCCGGACCAGTCGAGGGCGCGCTCCGCCGCCCAATGCACGCGCTGCTGGGGCGACCACTGCACATCGGCGCCAAGGATCGCAATGCGTTCGGCGTCGGGCCGAGACATGTTGTCCAGAGTCATATAGCTTTGCTCGACGTTCGACATATTCACAAAGATTTCGCAGCTGCCCTCGCGCTTCGCTGCAGTCGCCATGAGGACGGTCGCGTCGGCATAGGAGGGGTTGGGGCTCATGCTGAAGTAGATTCGCCCCACACCCTGGACAGCACGTGTCACGTCGCGCGGGTTGAACAGATCCCCGACAAAGACCTCGGCGCCCATCTCCCGCAGGTCCTGGGCCCGCCTGTCGTCAGTGCGCACGAATGCGCGGACGGGGAGCCCGAGTGCGCGAAGGCCGCGCACGATGCTTCGTCCGACGGAGCCGGTACTACCGCCGGCGCTGGTTACGAGAATTGGTGCGTCAGTCATGGTTTGTACCTCGTTTTTCACAAAATATGGGCATATGAGACTATCATCTGATGCGCATGGAAGCAACGCTGATTTCCCTAACGTCCCTTTCCGGGTAATTCGATGCTGTTCGGAAGCACCCTTTGCCTCATGCCGACAATAAAAAGTGCCTATATCTAGGGGAAATCCCGCTGTTGACCAGGTTCAGACAGGGGCTTAGAGTCCTTCCATCTTAGCAGCGATAAAATAATCGCAAAACAGGAGAGATCGAATGAGTGAAGACGTAGTCCTAAAGGAAAAGCACGGGTATGTGACCGTGCTTTCCATGAACCATCGCCCGTATAACCTTATGAATGCGACGCTGATGGACCCCTTGCTGGCGGCAATGCAAGAGGCGGTCGAGACGGGCAGCCGCGCCATCGTGCTGAGGAGTAACCTGAGGCACTTCTGCGCGGGGGCGGACGTCACGCAGTTCAGCGCTCTGATGCAGGCGGCCACAGAAGTCGAGGCTGGTGGCGAGGTCGCGAGTGCTAAGGAGGTGGCGCCCGCTGTCGATGGGCCGCGTGCATTCGCCCCTGTCGACGTACTGCGTGCGTTCGAAACGCTGCCGATCCCTATCGTCACGAGCATCCACGGTGCCTGTTTGGGTGGGGGCCTCGAACTCGCGCTCGCTTCGGACTATGTCATCGCTGCGCGATCGGCGAAGATCGGTTCGGTCGAAAGTGCGCTCGGGTTGCATCCGCTGATGGGGGGCATCCAGCGGCAGGTCCAGCGTATCGGCGTGGCGCGTGCGAAGGAGATGTCGATGCTGGGACGCCGCTACGACGCCGAAACACTCGAACGATGGGGCCTTATCAATCTGGTCGTCGCGGACGAGCAGCTCGAATCGGCGACCCTCGCCGTGGCTCAGGAGCTTGCAAATGGGCCGACGGTCGCACACCGGGTGACAAAGCAGATTGTGACCATTGCCGCCAATGAGGGCGTCGAGGCGGCTGATCTGGCGATGGGCGAATTGCAGAAGGCAATCTGGGGATCCGCTGATGTAGAGGTCGGGCTCAAGTCCTTCCTGGCGGAAGGCCCCGGCGCAGCCATGTTCAGGGGGTGCTGATTATGGCTGGACCACTGCAAGGCCTGAAGGTCGTTGATCTTTCTCGAGTGTTGGCGGGTCCGCTGTGTGCTCGCACGCTGGCGGACCTGGGTGCGGAGGTGATCAAGGTCGAGCCGCCGCGGCCGGATGTCTCTCGCTTTGCCTTCCCCAATACGGATGGCATGTCCGGCTACTACGCGCAGCAGAATGTCGGCAAGCGCAATGTCAGCATCGATCTGAATGTGGCAGGCGCGCGGGAACTGGTCCTCAAGCTCTGCAAGGATGCGGACATCTTTGTCGAGAACTTCCGCGCGGGCACACTCAAGTTCTTCGGACTTGACTACGAAGAACTTTCGAAGATCAACCCGAGGCTGATCTATGTGTCGATCTCGGGCTATGGCCAAGGGGGGCCTTGGGCTTCGCGCATGGCCTATGCACCCACGGTTCAGGCGGAGGCCGGGTTCACCCACAACACGCTGCGTCATTACGGCGGCGCGCTTTCCAAGCTGAGATCTGATCCGTTGTCGCATGCCGATGTTTATGCCGGCCTCCAGGCTGCAGTTGCCGTGCTGGCAGCGGTGCACCGGCGCCAGACCACCGGACGCGGCCAGTACATTGACGTTGCTATGGCTGCCGTCATCATGGCGATCAACGAGCGCGCGCATGTGGACATTGCCGGCATCGATACGGGCGCGGAACCCGCCATCATTGGTGCCGCCGACGGCTCGTTCTTCGTTGGCCCTCACGGCGAGCGCATTCTCACACCTGCAAGCCTGGTGGGCAGCCTGACCTTCCCGTCATATCTGCACGCCATGCGGCGCCCTGATCTGGCAAGCGATCCGCGTTTTGCCACGGCAGCACTACGCGCTCAGAACGTCGACGCTCTTCATGGGATTGTCCAGACGTGGATGCTGACGTTTCGCGATATGGCAGCACTCGACGCCCAACTCGACGAGTCCAAGATCGCGATTGGGGAGATTCGCAGCATGCAAGAAGTGGCGCAGACGGAATGGGCCGAGTACTGGGGCGCCGTGCTGAACGTGCCGGACAGGTTCGGAGGCACCTATCAGCTGCACGGACGCCCCTGGCGGTTCTCCGAAGACACGCTGGATGCACCGTCCGCCCCTGCATTCCGAGGCGAGCATAACGCCGAGGTGTTCGCTGAGCTCGGCATGAGCGCGTCGGAGATCAGCGCTTTGATTGAGGCGCAAGCGCTGGTCGAGCACCCACGCCAGAGTCCGCCCTTGGTTGGTTCGGCGTCGGACGCGACGCCGGCAGCCGAAGCGGATTCTGGCCCAGTCACTGCATAGCGTGCAAGAGGTGTCATCATGAGCGAAGCGATCGACCATACTCACGACCCGCGTGCACGCAGTTGGGTGCAGAGCGCCAATTCACCGAATACAGAATTTCCGATCCAGAATTTGCCGCTCGGCGTCTTCGAGCACGATCAGTCGCCGAACGGCCGGATCGGAGTAGCTATCGGTGATCAAGTTCTCGACATCGCCGCCGCCCTGGACAAAGGTTTGCTGCCTGAGTTGGCGGAGTTCGACGCCGAGTTGCATATGTCCGCGCTCAATGCGCTGATGACGCACGGCCGGCGGGCAGCCCGTGCACTGCGCCACGCCGTGTTCGGAATGTTGCAGGAGGACAGTGAACACGAGGCCCTAGCCTCGAAGTGTCTGCTGCCCATGCGCGAGGTGAGAATGCAGGTGCCGGCGAACATCGGCGACTTCACGGATTTTTTCACCTCGATCCACCATGCACGTCGCACCGGCGAGCTATCGCGACCCGATATGCCGGTGGCAGCGAACTTCAGACATATGCCTATCGGCTATCACGGGCGCGCGTCGAGCGTGGTCCAAAGCGGTGTGTCGTGCATACGGCCCCGCGGGCAGGCGGCACCGTCTTCCGTCGCGGCGGTAGCGGCGCAGGAATACATGCCCACGCGGGCGCTCGACTTTGAGCTTGAAGTGGGTTGCCTGATCGGGAAGGGCAACGCGCTGGGATCGACAATTCCGATCGATGAGGCCGAGGACCATATGTTCGGGCTCTGTCTGGTCAATGACTGGTCGGCGCGCGATATCCAAGGCTGGGAAAGCTATCCCTTAGGTCCGTTCCTCGCCAAGAGTTTCATGACCACTGTGTCGCCGTGGTTGGTCACGCTGGAGGCGCTGGCTCCGTTCCGGGTGGCCGCGCCCGCTCGGGCCCCAGAGGATCCGCCTTCGCCACCGGCCCTCACATCGGCGAAGCATGCGGCAGTAGGAGCCATCTCAATCTCGCTTGAGGTTCTTCTGCAGACAGCCGTCATGCAGGAACAAGGTCTGGAGCCCGTGGTCCTGACCCGCCCGCAGTTCAACGAGCAGTACTGGACGCTTACGCAGATGCTCACGCATCACGCCAGCAATGGATGCAACTTGCGTACGGGGGATTTGCTGTCCAGTGGAACGGTCTCCGGTGTGGAACGTGAGAACAGCGGATGCATGGTGGAACTCACCACGTTAGGTAAGGAACCATTGCGCCTGCCGTCGGGAGAAACACGTCCCTTCCTGGAAGACGGCGACGTCGTATGGCTGCGCGGCGTCTGCCACCGGGACGGCTACCAGTCCATCGGATTCGGCGAATGCACGGCTCAGATCAAGGGGGGGAGATGACGCGACAACAAGTCACCATCACGGTCAACGGAGCCCCGGTGAACGCGGTTATCGAACCGCGGGAGCTGCTCGTGCATTTCCTGCGAGACCACGCAGGCATGACGGGAACCCACATCGGGTGCGACACGTCGCAATGCGGCGCCTGCACCGTTCGGATGGACGGGAAGACGGTCAAGTCATGCACGGTCCTGGCGGTGCAGGCGCAGACGCACAGCGTAACGACCATTGAAGGTCTGGGCACGCCGAAGAACATGACGCCGCTACAGCAGGCCTTCACGGAAATGCATGGTCTGCAATGCGGCTTCTGCACGCCGGGCATGATCTTCGCCGCGCAGGCGCTGCTGGATCGGGTCGCAAACCCGACCGAAGCGCAAGTACGCGAAGCTTTGCACGGCAATCTGTGCCGCTGCACCGGGTATAAGAACATCGTGGATGCGGTCCTGCTAGCTGCAAGCCGTGCGAATCAGGCGGCCGACGACGCCAGCAGACCGAAGGAGAACGCGTAATGAGCATGCTCGATCACGCAGCGTCTTCGCGCCTCGTTGGGCAATCTATCACTCGCCGCGAAGACCCGCGCCTGCTAACTGGCCGTGGACGGTACACCGATGACATCGCGATCGAGGGGCTTACCTGCGCCATGGTACTGCGCTCGCCCCATGGTCACGCACTGATCGAATCTATCGATACATCGGCGGCATTGGCCATGGAAGGGGTGGTGGGCATCCTGACCTACGAAGACCTGCGCGGCAAGGTCGGCGACATCCGTCCCAACTGGGTCGTGAGCGGCGCCAAGGTGCCCCCTCATCCCCCACTGGCCGATGGACGTGTGCGTTATGTCGGCGAAGCGGTCGCGCTTGTGGTGGCCCATACACGCCAGCAAGCGGCGGATGCACTCGAAGCTATCATTGTCGACTACGACGTACTGTCGGCCGTTGTCGATGAGGAGGCTGCCCTCCAGGAAGGCGCACCGCAATTGCACGACAACGTGCCCGGCAACCTCATCGGAATATACCGCGGCGGCGGCGGTGACTACGAGGCAGCAGCGGAACAGGCCGATCAGCTGGTCAAGGTGCGGCTGGTCAACAACCGGCTGATTCCGAGTCCCATCGAGCCTCGCGCGGTGCGCGCGGTATTTGACGAGAACGACGACAGGCTCACTATCTACCTGCCGTCACAGGTTCCGCACATGTCCAGGCGCTGGTTGGCTGAAACCCTGGGCTGGCCCGAACACAAAATTCATCTTATTGCGCCGGACATTGGTGGCGGGTTCGGGTCCAAGATGCACTTGTACGCCGAGGAGATCCTCGTCGCGTTCGCTGCGAGACACTTCGGGCGACCCGTGGGCTGGACCGAGACGCGCAGCGAGGCGCACACTGCCACCACGCACGGTCGCGCACACATCGAGTACGTGGAAGCAGCGGTCAGAAAGGATGGCCGCGTGCTCGGCATCAAGATGCGCTCGTTGGCCAATCTGGGTGCGTATCTGTCCAACATGGCGACCGGCATCCCGACCATCAATACGGTTTCGTTCGCCTGCGGCAACTATGACATCGCCGCGCTCGATGGAGAGATGCGGCTCGTGACGACCAACACTACGCCGGTGGATGCCTACCGAGGCGCTGGTCGGCCGGAAGCCACGTATCTCATCGAAAGAACGATGGACGCAGTCGCTGCCGAGCTGGGTATGGATCCGGTCGAACTGCGCCGGATCAACCTGATTCGAAAACATCAGTTTCCCTACCATCCTTACGAGAGCCCTGTCTTTACCTGGGACACCGGCAATTACGAGGGCTGCCTCGAGGCTGCTGTGGAGGCAATTGGCTACAGCGAATGGCGCGAGCGACAGGCCGCGTTGCGGGCGCAGGGGCGCTATGTCGGCATCGCCGTGACTTGCTATCTGGAAATGGTGGGCGTCGGCAATTCAGTTCCGCTCAAGTGGGTCGGATTTGATCGCGGCGGATGGGAAAGCGCGCTGTTGCGCGTCCATTCCGATGGGAAGGTGACACTTTTCACGGGCTCCATGCCACAAGGACACGGGCACGCCACTGTCTACGCACAGATCGTCGGTGATGCGCTGCAGTTGCCCATGGACCACATCGACGTCGTTTTCGGCGACACGGACAGAGTCCCGGCTGGGCATGGCACGTTTAACTCGAGGTCCATACCTGTTGGCGGCTCGGCTGCGCATATGGCGGCTAAGAAAGTGCTGACCAAGGCAACCGCAATCGCGGCTGCGATGCTGGGCACGACACCCGAAGAGGTGAGTCACGCCTCGGAAGCCTTCTTCGTGAGTGGGCACCCCGAGCGGCGAGTCAGCTTCGGCGAGGTTGCGCGGATGGCATACGTGAGCTCCGAACTGCCGCTTGGCATGGAGCCCGGACTGGAGGAAACAGTGTTCTTTCAGCCCGAAGATGGCGTTACAACGTTCGGCAGTCACGCTGCGGTAGTCGAGGTGGACATCGAAACAGGGTTGGTGAGCGTTCTCGATTATGTAGCAGTTGACGACATCGGAAATGTCATCAACCCCATGCTTGTCGACGGGCAAGTTCACGGCGGAGTCGCGCAGGGAATCGGCCAGGCCTTGTATGAAGGCGCCGAATACGATGAAAACGGGCAACTCCTCACTGGTTCGCTGCTCGATTACGCGGTGCCGAAGAGCGAACAGATCCCACGCGTGCGTACGAGCTTCCAGGTGACGCCTACCCCGATAAATCCGCTTGGCGCCAAGGGCATCGGCGAAGCCGGCTGTGTCGGTGCGCCGCCGGTCATCGTTGGAGCCGTTTGCGATGCGCTTAGCAGCTTTGGCATCACCCATATCGACATGCCGTTGACGCCGCCCAAAGTGTGGCGCGCTATCAGTGCTGCACAAGTCGACAAAAGGAGCCCAGCATGATTCCGCGCGCATTCGAGTATGTACGGCCCGACAGCTTGTCAGAGGCTATTCGCCTGCTCGTCGGCGGGGGCGAGGAGGCGAAGTTGCTGAGCGGAGGCCATTCGCTGCTCCCGATGATGAAGCTGCGCCTGGCGAGTCCAGGCACGCTGATCGACGTGAGCGAACTAGCGGACCTTCGGGGCATCACCATCGACGCGAACGAGGTCGTCATTGGCGCTGCGACCACGCATGCCGAGCTTGAACACCACGTCGAGCTGAACAGAGTGTTGCCGATGTTTGCGACTGTCGGCCACCAGATTGCGGACCCGACGGTGCGCAATCGCGGCACCCTGGGTGGCTCGTTAGCGCACGCGGATCCTTCGGCCGATTGGCCGGCTGCGATGCTGGCCCTCGAAGCGAAGCTCGACGTCATCGGAGCGAAGGGCGCGCGTTCGATTGCTGCAGATTCGTTCTTCAAGGGGCTCTTCGAGACAGATCTGGAACCCGACGAGATCATCGTACGTGTGCGTGTTCCGGTGGTGGTGGACCGGCGTGTGGCCTATCGCAAGTTCCGCCATCCGGCCTCGGGCTACGCCGTCGCCGGCGTGGCCGTTGTCCTCGCTCAACAGGCCGGTCAATGTACCGGTGGACGAATCGCGGTGACAGGCTTTGCCGATCACGCCTACCGTGCAAAACACGCCGAAGAGGCGCTGGCAGGATACGCCGGCCAACCGGCGCAGACGGAGCATTTGCTGGATCTGGCGTTTTCCGGGGTCATCCCGTTGGAGGACCGCTTCGCCGATGCCAACTACCGCATCCAACTCGGCCGAACGTTGCTTCGGCGCGCGCTGGCTGATGCGATGTCGACGGACGGTTGTCATTGATTCGCGGTCGGAGCGCAACATGAGTCAACTAGCTGGCAATTTGCTCGAACTGTTGCGCCTTGGCGCGAATAAGCCGGGGGCTCTTATCGAACACTTGTTGTGCGAACTTGCGTTGAATCTCATTGCGCCGGGCTGTGCTGCCGTGCCGGCGCTCGATGTCTAGCCTGACCACGCAATGCATTTTAGCAAGTGATATCCGTGTCGAAGTCGCGGGCCTGACCGAACGGAAATATGCCGGAGAGATTGAATGGAACTCGTTGGAAAAAGACTGATTCCCGCGCCGATTGCCACCACTTGGGAGGCATTGAACGACCCCGACGTGCTCAAGTCGTGCATTGCGGGATGCGAGTCGCTGGAATTGGTGCAGCCTGGCACGCTGATGGCCGTACTGGCGGCGCGGGTAGGGCCGGTCGCCGCGCGCTTCAAGGGAACGGTGACATTGAGCAATGTGCAGGCGCCGCGCAGCTATATGTTGTCCTTCGAAGGGCAGGGCGGGATCGCCGGTTTTGGCAAAGGGTCGGCAGACGTTTCGCTGACGGAACAGGGGGATCAGACGTTGCTGAGTTACTCGTCTCGAGTCCAGGTGGGAGGTCGGTTGGCTCAGGTCGGTTCCCGCTTGATCAATGCGGCCGCGTCGAAGATCACGGAGGATTTCTTCTCGGCGTTTGAAGCCCGGTTGGGGCCGGCCACGGCCGAATCGGCCACTCCTGAGGTCGCCACCCGCAGCGACACCGACGTGCCGACGATATCTCGCCTTGTCGCTACTACTGCACCGAAGCACAGTCGGAGCTTGCCGTCGGTTGCCGAGCTGAGATCGCAACCGAAGCCGACCAAGGCGGTAGCGAACGAGCCACACATGCTCCCCAAGACCGAGGCGGCTCCAGCGAAACTGAGTCATGTCGGTGCTGGCACGTCGATCAAGCTTATCGGAGAAAGACTGGTTGCGGCGCCGATATTGGCAACCTTCAACGCACTGGCTAATCACGAGGTGCTCAAGGTGTGCATTCCAGGAATCCAGTCGCTGGATCAGGTGCGGCAGGATAGGCAGGTGCTAGTCCTGGCGCCGATGGGGCCGTTGGGTCCGCGATTCAGGAGCAGCCTTCGAGTGCATAACGTCCATGTACCGATGAGCTTCATGGTGTCGTTCGTCGGAGAGCGTGGGTCAACGGGGTTGGTCAAGGTCTCGCTGATCGAGGAGGGAAGGCAGACGCGCGTGTGCTACGACCTGCAGGCACAGATACACGGTTTCGTTGGCAAGGCTGGACCGCGGGTACTCGAGTTCATTGGCTCGCAGATCGGCAAACAATTTTTTTCGGCGCTCGATGCCCGGTTTCACGCGTCGATAGCCCGGATGGCAGCGGATGCGGGTCGCGGTAAGCACCGATCGAGGGCAAAGCGAGGGTTGTAGGCTGCGGTCCGTCCCCGCGTCCGCTGAGCCGCATGACGATCGATAAATTGGACCGGCTGCGCAGGCCGGCCTTCATCTACATCGGCAATCGCACGACTCGCCGCAGATCTCGTAGGTTTTGAGAAACACGTGTTGCACGTAGCCACTATATAAATGAAAGGAGACGGAGACAAATGATAAAAGGAAGCCAAACAACCACTGCCCTGGCCATAGGGTTATCAATTGCTTTTACGTGCTCGGGCGTGCGAGCTGACGAATCTGCAAACGCACAAGTCGACGAACCCGCAAACACGGTGAAGATGGGATATGTCGGCGTCTTATTTAACACCAACTCCGGCTACTTATCCGGTCCGCCGGGCAGCACACCCCCCGGTATTCAGATCGACGTGAAGAATACAAGCATTCTGGGGTTGAGCTATCAGAGAAATCTGTCCGACCACTGGTCGGTCCTCTTTCAGGCGGGAAGTCCTGTCGCCGTACGTAGCGAAGGAGCCGGCAATGCAGCCGGTGTAGGGGCGCTCACAACAGCCAAGGCGTGGTTCCCGGCCCTTATGCTTGACTACACCTTCACGGACTTCCATGGCATTCGGCCTTACATGGGTCTTGGTGTGAACTACACCTTCTTCACGAATCAAAAGGTCAATGCCACCTACACGAACGCGTTCCAGGGGACTCAAACTTCGATAAAGATGAAAGATTCCTGGGGTCCCGTCGCGCGACTAGGCGTCGAGTATCTGGTTAACAAGCATTGGGTCGTCGATTTTTCCTATTTGCACTACTGGGTGAGAACGACACTCACGCTCACCACGGCGACACCCGGATTCGGCAATGTCACCCGGACCATCGGAGTCAAGATCAACCCCGATCTGCTCGGTCTGGTGGTTGGGTATCGCTTCTGACGACGCGTCCGCGTTCACTCAAGCTGGACCACTGCATAACTGAAATCTATTCAATCAAAGTAATGCTTACCATGAGCAACAATATCGTCATCTGTTCCCCCGTTCGCACGGCCATTGGCGCTTTTGGCGGATCACTGAAGAGCACGCCCGCAGCAATGCTGGGCGCGCACGTCATTGCCGCGACACTGCGCCGCTCGAAGCTCGATCCAGAGCGTGTCGACTCCGTTGTGATGGGCAACGTGGTGCAGGCCGGCAACGGTATGAACGTCGCTCGGCAGGCGGCGATCTATGGCGGTTTGCCTGTGAGCGTTCCGGCAATGACGATCAACCGGGTTTGCGGTTCCGGCGTGCAGGCCGTGGCAAGTGCGTACGCGGAAATCGCGAGCGGACTCTCGCGCCTCCTGATTGCCGGCGGGGCGGAAAACATGGAGCGCGCACCGTACCTGTTGCCCGGCATGCGTTTCGGGACTCGCATGGGCAATGCGGAGGTTATCGATTCCGTGTTGTCCGACGGATTGAGCGACGCCTTCTCGGGCAAACATTCGGGCTGGCACACCGAGGATCTTGCAATGAAACTCGGGATAACTCGCGACGCTCAGGATTCGTTTGCGGTGCAAAGCCAGCACCGGTTCGCCAAGGCTCAGGCTGCCGGATGGTACGAAGCAGAGATTGAGCCTCTGACCTTGAAGGGGCCGAAGGGAGCCACGGTTCACTTTTCATCGGATGAATCGAACCGGCCGGATACCACGATGGAGACGCTCGCCAAGCTTAAGCCTGCCTTCCGCCCCGAGGGTACGATTACGGCAGGCAACGCTCCGGGCGTCAATGCAGGTGCTGCTGCGATGATCGTTTGTGATGAGGCCGTGGCTCGCGACAACGATATGCAGCCCATGATCGCGATTCGCGGTGTGGGTGTTGCCGCGGTCGAACCCGCGTTCTTCGGGCTGGGGCCGCTCCCTGCGATCCGTCTGGCACTCCATCGAGCAGGGTGGAGGGTCGAAGACGTCGACCGCTATGAGGTCAATGAAGCCTTTGCTGCCATCGCAATCGCTGTGCGAGATGAGTTGAAGATCGATCCGTTGAAATTCAACATCGACGGCGGCGCGATTGCCCATGGGCACCCAATCGGCGGTACCGGTGCCATCCTGATCACTAAGGTCGCGCACGCGCTCGAGCGCACCAAGACGCGTAGAGCGGTGGTCTCGCTGTGCATTGGAGGCGGGCAGGGGATTGCCTTGTGCCTCGAACGGATCTGATATCGGATGTCTTGGGCTGCGGCGACAGCGATCGCGCTACTCGCCATCATGGAAGTAGGTCATCATGGATGCGGAAGACTTGCAAGTTTTGCGTAATTGCAGTTTATGGGCGTCTCAAAAGCATGAGGTTTTGCTCGTTACCGTAGTCAGGACGTGGGGATCTTCTCCGCGTCCGCCCGGCGCAATGATGGCCATTCGCGACGATGGACGCGTAACGGGTTCGGTGTCGGGGGGCTGTATCGAGGACGACTTGATCACCCACGTGCGCGAACGAAGCATCGAGGGACTTACGCCACGGAGTCTGCCTAAGGTTGTCTCTTACGGCATCAGCGCTGACGAGGCACATCGCTTTGGGCTGCCCTGCGGCGGAACACTTCAGCTGGTTCTCGAGCCCCTTTCTCGCATCAGTCGCATCGACGAATTGGTGGTCAGGCTGGACTCGCGGCGCCTGACGTGTCGGGCCTTGAATCTGAAGACGGGTACGGTCGAATTGTCCGATGCGGATCGTGGGAATCGGCTCGAGCTCGCGGGGGACTTGCTCCAAACAGTCCTCGGTCCCCGGTATCGCCTCCTGGTCATTGGCGGCGGTCAGCTTTCGCGGTACCTCTGTGCAACGGCCATCGGGTTGGGCTTTGAGGTCACGGTTTGCGACCCCCGCACGGACTACCTCGATGATCATGAGTTTGGGTCCGTTTCGATCACACGAGACATGCCAGATGACGCGGTGCAGGCCTTTCAACCGGACGCTCAAACGGCGATTGTGGCGCTGACGCACGACCCCAAGCTCGACGATCTAGCGCTCATGGATGCCCTTAAGACGCCTGCCTTCTACGTAGGGGCGCTCGGCTCGAGATTAAACAACGCAAATCGGCGAGCGCGCATGAAGGAACACTTCGAAATGACCGATGAGGAGTTGCAGAGACTCGATGGGCCTGCGGGAATCTACATCGGCAGTCGAACTCCAGCCGAAATTGCGCTGTCGATACTCGCCGCGATCGTTGCTGCCAAGAATGGCGTGAAAATACCTGAGCAGGTGATGGTGTCCTCGGCCAAGGAAGTCTCTTCGATGGCCGCGCGGTTTGCCGTTTGCGGCATCTAGCGCGGCCTCGCTAACACACTGAACTCTCGCCTTCAGGTCACTACCTTCGCGATGGCAGCGCGAGGGTCAGGCCCGGCTGCGATCCCGCTCAGCATGGTCGATACCGAGAAGTTGATCATCTGCTGCACATCGACTTCGTGGCCAGGAAAGGGTACGCGCTGAGCCAGGATTAGTGCGGCCAGTCCGTGTTCTACCGACCACGCGGCATGCAGGACGAGATTGAGATCTTTTTTAGCCCAACCCTTAGTCCGCGCAAAGTCGCACACGGCGGACGAGAATAGCTCGAACGATGCCACTGATGCAGCCACAAGATCCTCGTGTGCCGTGGCCGGGAGGCGTGAGCCCACCATAAGATCGAAGAGTCCCCTTTCGCGCTCGGCGAAGTGCACGTAGCACTGCATCATGCGGAAGACCTTGATCATCGGGTCGACCTTCGATGCGGCGATTTCGCGGCGCAGTGCCGCCAGTTCGTTGAATCCCTCGGTAGCGATCGCCGCCAGCAAGTGTTCCTTGCTCTCGAAGTGATACGACGGCGCTGCGATGGAGACGCCTACGGAGCGCGCGACATGCCGGAGGCTCAGTTCGTGCGCTCCGAGCTCGTCGAGCAGGCGCCGGCCTTCTGATATCAGCGCGTTACGCAGGTCGCCGTGATGATACGGAGTCGCTGTGGACTTGACAGCCCGAGTGCGTGGTCTTGTCATTGAATGATACGAACGAATGGTTTTGTTGAGCCTGTTACGCGCTACACCGTCCGTGATCATATCAGTGCTCACGCCAAGCCTGTGATCTAACTTGGCAAAGATAAGATAAACTCATACTCACGCGAGAGAGGCTCGCGCGTAATGGCGAAGCGTTCACCCTGAATTCGTCGGCGCGGGTCATTGGAGTGGGCGAAGAACCGGTCAGAACCCCATGGATCGCGCGCGACCCCGTTCCTTACCGTCGATTTACGAGCCGGGCGCCGCTTTCGTCGGTTGACGATCCGGTTGCGAAATTCGCTGGTATGCGCATTCGGCAACAAAAAATCCCACCGTTATGAATGCCGCGCCGACGAGGCCAAGGAAGTGGCGATCGAACCAGGTGATGACCGCTCCGCCTATAACCCCTGACATTGATACGCCGGTATAGATGGCGGTCGAGTTCAGGCCCAACAGCACCGGCGCAGCAACGGGTGCGATGCTGATGAGGCGGTGCTGCTGCGGCACGAGCAGGCCCCAGCCGCACATGCCCCAGACGACGAGGGCGGGTGCGGCGGTCGCGAGCGACGCCGAGGTCCAGGGCAGCAGCGCAAAGTCCAAAGCGACGATGGCGATGGCCACGTTGATGATGCGGCGGCTCCCAAAGTGATCAGTCAAGCGACCGGCGGCGAGATTGCCAACCGTAGCGGCCACGCCCCAGAGCAGTAGTAAACCGGCGAGCACGCGCGCGTCACCGCCGGTGGCGCGGTCGAAGGTCAGGCCGATGTACGTGTAGGTCAGAAAGAGGCCCGTATACACGAGCCAAGTGGTCAGGAGCGTGAGCAGCACGGGTGTATCGCCGAGCGGCGCGAGCCTGCGCTCGAGACTGACGGCCGGCGCAGTCGGGATGTCTCGCAGGCGCCACGTCACGCCCAGCGCGGCCACAGCGCCGATCGCGGCGACGAACCACATCGTCGCGCGCCAGTCCAGCCACCCCCCAATGAAGGTGCCGAGCGGGGCGCCTAGCGCTGTCGCACTGGACAGGCCGGCGATCACGACGGCGAGCGCTCGGCCACGCTGCTCGGGCGGCACCAGCGAAGCACCGGTGGCGGTTGCCGTCGGACTGAACATGGCCGCACCGAGGCCGGCCAGCAACCGGCTCCCGAGCACGAGCCCGATACTCGGCGCCAAGGCGGTTATAACATTGGCGAGCACGAAGACTGCGAGCCCTGTGAGTAGCAGTCGCTTGCGCGGCCATTGCGCTGCTGCCGCGGCGATAACAGGCGACAGCAGCGCGTAGCTCAACGCGTACAGCGTGACCATCTGCCCGGCGAGCGCTACGGGCACGCGAAGGGAGGCGGAAACCTGCGGAAGCACACCGGCGACCACGAAGCTGTCGGTGCCGATTGCGAACATGCCGCAAGCTAGAACGAGGAGGCGTCTATCCATCGAGAAATCCATCGGGGCGTCCGACCGCGAGCGGGCCGTGGCCAGTAAGAAACAAATAAGTTTCGTGATGAAACTTACGGACGACAGCGGCGTGCCGACCAACAACGAAAATTTCTTGCGCTTTGTCAGACGTTTAAGAGCTTGAACATGGATACGGCCTCCTTCAGGCTCACCGCTTGGGACGAGAGTGACTGCGCGGCGCTAGCCGCTTCTTCGACGAGGGCGGCGTTGTGCTGGGTCACTTCGTCCATCTGTGTAACAGCCTGATTGATCTGCTCGATGCCGCGGCTTTGCTCTTCGGATGCAGTCGCGATGCCGCCTACAAAATCGGATACTCTCGCAATTGCATTTTTAAGTTCCAGAATCGTCGTCGCGACGTGCGCAGAGTCATCGACGCTCCGCTCGATCACCGCTACGGATGAGGCAATCAGTTCGGAAATGTCCTTCGCGGCAGTCGCCGAGCGTTGGGCAAGGCTGCGAACCTCGCTAGCTACCACGGCAAAGCCACGCCCGTGCTCGCCAGCGCGGGCGGCCTCAACGGCCGCGTTGAGCGCAAGGATGTTGGTCTGGAAGGCAATTCCTTCAATAAGGCCCGTGATCTCGCCAATCTTGGCCGAGCCACTACCGATGTCCTTTATTGCTTGGACCAGGCCTTGAACGGCTTCATTTCCAGCGTCGGCCATCTGGGCGGCATAGACTGCTGAACTATTCGCCTCCCTCGCGTTGTCGGTGTTCTGATTGACGGCCTGTGTCAACTGCGCCATGCTTGCGGCCGTCTCTTCGAGGGATGCTGCTTGGCGCTCTGTGCGCTCGGACAAATGTGCATTGCCGCCTGCAATCTCGTTCGATCCTCGGTTGACGTCCTGAACGACCCGTGCCACGTTTCTTACGAGACTCGACAGACCGACCGTGATGCCGTTCAATGCCTCGAGGATTTCTCCTACTTCGTCGTTCCGCGACAGCGGCTCCTGTTCGGTCAAGTCGCCTTTGGCCAGGCGCTGCGCCGCTGTTTGCGCGCGACGTAGGGAGACACTCACTTTGCTCTCGACAAGCCAATAGACCCAGGCACCGGTCAGAGTCAGCATTGTCAGTCCCAATACTGCCGAAGGAAACGCTGGAGGTCGCATGCTGACAGGCGCCCACATGGCGAATGCAGTGGCAGTCCCTCCCGTGAGCATTCCGAGCCACGCAGTGACAGCGAAACTGATCTGGAGCGCCAGACGCGGCCCTTTTTTTGTGCTCATGCCAACACCGATGGCGCCAACGACCGATCCATGCGCATCCACAAGAGGCATGTAGAGGATGGCCAGCTTCATGTCGGAGAGGGACGTGTACCCAAAATAATGGCGCCCGGAGGAGAGGGCCCGGTTTGCCGGATTCGTCGGCTCGAGGTCGACGCCGAGCAAGCGCTTGCCGTTAGGAAGAATGGAAGTAGTGACCCGGACGAACGAATCACCGTTCCGGACGAAGATGGACCCTCCATAGCCGGTCCGAGATCTGAAGTCATCCAGTATCTCGTGCGCGAGATTGACGGTGCGGCCGCCGTTCTTTAACACGGGCGTTTGCTTGCCGACTACGTCAACCCAAGCTGATTCATCCAGAGAGAAAACTGGCTCATATTGCGAAATCAAGCTTTTATGGAGGCGTCGAAGCAGCGCTTCTTCTGAAAACAGCTTCATCATTGTTCTGTGGCACCTCTTGAAATTTTTTAACGCTGATGTTTGCTAGCTCCAACTTATCGTGGGTTGCCCGGCAGCACCGAGAGATGCGTGGCCGGGTAGCGGTGTACTCTCGTACCCACGATTCGCTGCAGATCGATCACGGGGCGCTCAGCGGCGCGCGTCGCCCTCCACGCGAAACTTGGTACCTCTCCTCTTAGACCACAAAACACGGGCATATGAGACTAATACTATGCCGGAAATGTGGAACCACGCAACACAATTGGACAGACTCTGGACGAGGACGATGGCCGCATCATGGTAGGGCCGACACAGCTGCGTTCCTGACCGTCAGTCATCTGGTTCTTATGGAATGAGATCAGGCGTACCGCAGTTTCGGTCTGCTGCGCGAGAATGTCCTCGGTGTCGGCGAGTGCCGTTGCGGCCATAGTCGTGACGTGAACGCTGCGTCAAGCATTCTCCGATGCAGGCGTGCATTACCAGCAATCCGCGGCCTTTATGCTGGCCGGGAGGAGAACAACACAATCTTACCTATCAGCCAACGGAGGGTAGTCGTTGTACCCGGTTTCGTCATCTGCATATATCGTTTGGGCATTGACGGTGTTGAGCGGTGCGCGGCGCCGGAACCTCTCCACCAAGTCGGGGTTGGCGATAAAGGGACGCCCGAATGCGGCAGCGTCCGCCTCGCCGCGTTCGATGGCCTGCTGCGCGCGTTCCTTGGTAAGCCCCTCATTGACGATGTACGCGCCTTTGAAGATGCGTCTCACGTCGTGCCCGATTTGCTGTGCACCCCGATCGAGAGCTTCTCGTGCAAAGATAAACGCGATATCGCGGATGTTCAGTTGCTCGGCCGTATAGGTGAATAATTGGCGCGGATTCGAATCGTGCATGGAGTTCGAACTCGACATTAGATTCAGATGCACACCCACTCGGCCGGCCGGCCAAACTGTAAGTATCGCATCCACCGCCTCCAGCATAAAGCGAACGCGGTTCTCAATCGATCCGCCGTAGCGATCGGTACGCTTGTTCGAACCGTCATGCATGAACTGATCGAACAAATATCCGTTGGCCGCGTGAAGCTCCACGCCATCGAAGCCGGCACGCTTAGCGTTTGCCGCAGCGACTCGAAAACTCTCCGTGATCCCAGCGATCTCGTTTGTCTCTAGTGCCCGTGGCACCGAATACGGGCGTTGAGGTCGCAGGATGCTGACCTGGCCTTCGGGCGCAATCGCACTAGGGGCGACAGGAAGTTTGCCGTTATGAAACGTTGGGTCCGAGACTCTTCCCACGTGCCAAAGCTGACAGACGATGAGGCCGCCTGCGTTGTGTACCGCGGAAGTGACCGCTGCCCACCCGTTAATCTGCCGTTCGGACCAAATACCTGGTGTGTTTGGGTAACCAACCCCTTGCGGAATGACCGAGGTGGCTTCGGTGATGACGAGTCCAGCACTGGCCCGCTGAGCATAGTGGTCTACGTTGATCTGGCCGGGGCTGCGTTCGTCAAAGGCGCGCATCCGGGTGAGCGGCGCCATCACGATGCGATTTGGCAGTTTCAAAGCACCGATCTGAATTGGGTCAAAAAGCGTCGGCATGAGTATTCCCGTTTCGTCATAGAGTTAGAAACCGTTAAGCATTGCGCCCGAAAAGACGAATCCCACGGTTGCGCCGCGATGCCGCCAAGTTCGACAAGAGGTTAACACCGTTCAGAATTACTTAAAGTCTCATATGCGCATATTATAGTCTCACATGCTTGTAGATCGGTAAGAGAAGCCTGCCCTTGTTGATCGGGAGTAGGGGGAATTTCAGGTCGATGGAGGCGAAGTGTTGAGCGGAGCGCGTGGTTCTTCATGTCCGAAGAGGGCGCTTTGCCGAAGTGCGCCGTCCTCTGTCCACATTGATGGACACGCCAGGCGTCTCAAGATTCGAGGTGCTGCTCCGTGGCGCGATCAAGCATGTGCCGCAATTGCGCCGACCGAGTCTTTCCGAATCCCGACTCGAAGCGATCTTGCGCCAGCATCCAGTGCGGGTGCGCCTCCAAGATTTTGGCAATTCCAGCCTTGGTGACGCTGATCAACCGGGCACGGCGGTCCGTATTGTCGACAGCGATTGTGATGTAACCGTCGCGTTCAAGCGGCTTCAGATTGTGTCCGATCGTGGCACGGTCCATCGCAAGCAGTTCGGCGAGCGCCATCATCCGTAGTGGCCCGTGCTGTCTAAAGAGATAGCCCAGGATCGTAAATTGGTTCGTGTTTATCCCGGTGGGAGCAAGGTACTCGTCGTACAAACGTGTTACAACGCGAGCGGCACGCCGCAGGCGCGCGCAGTTGCAGTGCAACGGTGTGTCAGGATCGATTTCGTTTCTCTTGGTCATTGATGAAGATTCATTGGGAAGCAGCAAGCGCGGACTGGCATCGACCGCGGTGGGCTCGGTGCCGCCACGATGCTGTCATCTTTCCTCCACAACGTCAAAAGCGTTGCGTAGCTTGCGTTTCCGGAAAATGTTGGTCTCGTATGATAGTATTATTCGGATTGTTGGTCGAGCGAAGGCGAAGAGATGAGGGTGCGAATGGGCGCTAATGGCCGAGCAGGTGCCTGCCCGACTGAAGCCGTCTCGCAATGCTGCTACCATCAACGCCGAGAACCAGCAGCGGTTGCGCATGTAGGAAGTCACGCCGCGCTTCGGTAATAGCGGCGTGGATACGAACTGTCGCGGAGTCCGGGTGGCGCGCCGGCGAAGATCTTAGGCACCGGCTTTCTGCCGATAATTGCAATTTAACGACCATGCTGGCGATATGCGGCAAGCACGGAGCGCTCGCCGGGCGGGAAGTTTCTGATCGGGGCGCGGCCTGGCAGTCCAGACAGCGAGCGCCCCGGGTCACTACTTCAGCGGACTCAGCGAACGATTCATCGCGACGACGTCCTCATGGCTCGGGCTGGCCCCCAGCTTCGCAAAATGCTCTGGCATCTGGTCGCGCTTCTCGGCGGCTTGCCCTTTAATTGCTGCGGCAAGTGCTCGGCGCATTGTTTCGGCGTCATAGTCGCAGCAATACGCCGGCGTGTTGGGCTGTTGGCGCCACGAATCCTCGAGTGAGCCTGCATCGACGGGATCAAAACCGGCCTGATTGACAAGCGACATCACGATCTGTTTCGATCGAGGGTCGTCTCCGGCCACGGCCATGGCCAAACGACCCGGATGGCCATCCGGTAGGCCAAGCGTCTGCAGCGAGTACGCCAACACATTGTTGAACGCCTTAATCACGGGCCGCCCGAGTTGCCGGGAAACCCATACGCTTTCTGTCATCCCGTCGTCAATCTCTGGGATCCGGGCGTCACGGAGGCCCGGATAGTAATTGCTCGTGTCGACGACGGGTACGTCCTGCGGCACGGCATTGAGCAGATCGGAGGGTAGTTCGCTAACTGCTGGTAGCGGGATGGAGAGTACGATGGCGTCGACGCCATCGACCGCGCCGTAGATATCCGCCGCTCTGGCGCCGATCTCGTCCGCAAATTTGTGCACGCCTTCCAAGCCATCTGCGTTTGCGACACATACGTCGTGCCCTGCTGCTTTCATTTTGCGTGCGATGGTGCCGCCAATGTTACCGGTTCCGATGATCCCAATCTTCACGACAGCTCCTTGTCTGACTACATTGTTGAACTACGATTTTAGGTGGTTCATGTCATAATGGTAAGTACATACCAAAAAGTAAGTAACTAACCTGCTATGCCGACAGATCGCGACTGGAAGTGCAACGATCCGCAGAAGAGAATCGAATGGGCTGCTGCGACGACAGAGGCTCTCCGTGTCCTCGAAGGGAAATGGAAGATCATCATCCTGTGTCAACTCTTCGCTGCAAAAGGCCCGCTACGGTTCTCTGAGTTGGAGCGGTTGATTGAAGGAGTTAACCAGAAGATGCTCATTCAACAGCTCAAGCAGTTGGAAAAAGATGACATCGTCCGACGAACGGTATATCCCCAGGTGCCCCCGAAGGTCATGTACGAACTAACCGAAGCCGGGTTTGCACTAGGACCATCGATCGAGGCCCTAATCGATTGGGCGGAATCGACGCGCCTACATGCAGTTCAAGCGCGCCCTGGCGCAGACGCATGATTGTCACCGTAGGGGGGCTTGGCTGCGCAGTCATTGCCCGACGGCGGACGCGGCTGACGACTGAACGATCATTCTGACGAAGTCGGCGATGTCTTCCATTGCGTTAACGGAGTGATGCAAGCCCCCATCCATCGTCAGAAAACCGTGGATCGTGCCGTCGTAGCGCTTGACACGCGTTGGCACTCCGGCTTCGGAAAGCCTTTGCGCATATTGCTCGCCCTCTGCACAAAGCAAGTCATACTCAGCAGTCAGAACGAACGCTGGCGGCAAGTTGCGCAAGTTCACAGCGTGCAAAGGTGCGAACCGTGGGTTTCGCCGCTGTGGTTTCTCCGGGATATATTGATCGAAAAACCATGCGATCTCATCTCGAGTCAGAAACGGTGGCTCGAACTCGCGCATGGATTCGGAATCGATGTCGCCGGCTACGCTCGGATAGATGAGAATCTGCGCGGCGATTGTCGGTCCCGCAGTATCTCGGGCAAGCTGCGATACCACAGCAGCAAGATTACCGCCCGCACTATCGCCCGCCACGATCATCGGCACCGTCTTCCCGGCGACGCCCTCGATATTGTTTGCTGCCCAGCACAGCGCAGTGTAAGCATCGTCGACGGCGGCCGGAAACGGGTGTTCAGGAGCGAGTCGGTAGTCGACCGATACGATCGCGCAGTTTGTGCGGGTGGTCAGCTTTTGGAGGACCGCATCGTAATCCTCAAGCGTCCCTACGGTCCAGCCGCCGCCGTGGTAATACACCATTAGCGCCGTCGGCTGCTCGCGAGGCAGATACGTTTTGACAGGAATTGCCCCGTACACTGTGGGCGCCGCGCGGTCCTTGGTGCTACACGGCTCGGACCCGTGCAGCGCGCGAGCGCTGAGGCTCCTTGTTAGCTCTCGAAGGTCGGCGACAGAAATGCCGCCGACCTTCGGGATACCGGCGGCAGCCATTGCGTCGAGAAGTTCTTGTACACGAGGATCAAGCGGCATGGCATTCTCCGACTGCAAATACGCACGGCACACGTTCACACAGAGGCCCAGTTTGTTCGGTAGGCAAAAAGGTTCCCACCTTCGGGATCATTTGCAGTTGTGCGTCACATGGGTGAAACGGAAGCATTTTCGTATCAACCATCTTCAAGGATTTTGCTAGACCGGAATCTGCATCGGATCCATGTATTCCCGAATGGACGACACCTTCTTGTCACGAATCCGAATCAGGAAATGGTACCTATTGCGATACAGTCGGCCATCATGCCACTCGCCTTCTGCTTCCAACTCAACGGCGACTCGATCTCCTTCCGCAGTGAGGCCAAGAACTCGGTGCTCCATCCCGTGCGGCAATACCCGATGCATATTGCTCATCATCCGACGCGTTCGTGCAGCATCCTTGTGGCCTGCGACCTTGACGCGCTCAGGGTCGCCGATGACCCACCAGGTTGCATCATCGGTGAGCAACAAGCTCGCGTCCTGCATTTTCATTTCGAAGGCAAGTGCAAGAAAGCGAAGTGCTGTTTGTTTGTTTGCATCAAGCTCATTGCTGGGCATGTTGTCCTCCGCTCGCAGATGCGTGTATGGGTTTCGGTGGACGGTATACGCGGATGACATAACCATTCAGTCGAAGCTGCCACGTTGCTTTCCCAATGCGGCCTCAATCCCCTTGCGAAAGTCGTCGGTGGCGGCGCAGTGAGCAATCGCGGTCGCTTCCTCCGACAATTGGTCGTTGAAACTTCGGTAGGCGGCACGGTTGAGAAGGGCCTTTGTTTTGGCCATGGCGGTGGCCGGGCCTGCGGCTAGGCGCCGTACCAGCTTTTGGGTCACGTCCTGTAGCTCCGGCTCATTTACCACTTGGGTGACGATGCCTAAATCCATGGCCTGCCTTGCGTCAAGCCGCTCGCCGAGTAGCGCGAGCCGCTTCGCGGCCTTTATGCCCATCGCTGCCGTAAGCATTCCACTCAGGCCGCAGTCCAACGACAAACCAACGAGCACGTGCGCGGCAATGAAGTACGTGCTCTCGGCGCTGATGACGAAATCGGCCGCCAGGCAAAGCGATAGCCCCGCGCCGGCGACCGCGCCACGCGTGGCAACGACGATCGGTTTGGGCGAATCCAGTAGCACCTTGGGCAGTCGGTTGCCGACCAAAAGCTTTTGTTCGAACGCATCGAACCGCCTTTCCGACGAAAGGTGGAGAAACTCGCTGAAGCCTTTCACGTCTCCACCAGCGCAAAAGGCTTCGCCTTCTGCCTGAATTACAATGCATTTGACCACTGGGTCGGCGCTCGCCAAACGGACTTTTTGAATCAGATCGCCCGTGAGTTCGGGGTTTAAGGCATTGCGTGCCTCTGGCCGATCCAATGTGATGGTTGCGATCCGTTCGTTGACAGCAAACTTGACGTATTCGAGCATGTTCAGTTCCTCTTTCGAACCGGAATATCCGGCGACAACGGCACCGGTCACGACTGTGTCGAAGGTCTTGTTGTAGCCGTTGTTCTGTTCATCAGTAGCGTGCGGTCGCGACTAATCGAAATCACGCTGCATCAACTTCGGCGCGCCCATTGTTGAGCACGACAACATCTCGCTCGGCCACACGCGACCGGAAGCTGAAGATTTCACCGTCTCGCCAAATTTCGGTGACGACTGTCTCCCCGGGGTAAACAGGCGCGGAGAAACGCAATTGCATAGCGCGTAGCCGTTCGGGGCGGTTGTCACAGCATGTCTGCAAAATGGCCCGCGTGGCGACACCGAACGAGCACAGTCCGTGCAGGATGGGCCGCTCGAAACCGGCCTTCCTGGCTAGTTCAGGGTCCGCATGAATCGGGTTGTAGTCACCCGACAGGCGGTAGATAAGGGCCGCTTGGGGCAGCGTTTCGACGGTACATTCAAAATCTGCCGGACGCTCCGGGATCGAGTGGACCGGCGCTGCGTTGGCAATGGTGCTCCCGCACCCCCCGTCCCCGCGCAAGACATATGTGGAGGTGACTGTGCTGACTATCTCCTCGTGATCCTTCTCGCGAAGCTGTTTTTCGAGGTACAGCATGGCACCCTTGCCGGCACCCTTATCAATGACGCCGCTGATCCGATAAGAGCCGACGTAAGTCTTCCCAGGCTCGAGAGGGCGGTGAATCGTGAATGACTGTTCGCCGTGCAAAATCTTGACCCAATCCACCTCCAACTCAGGTTCCTTGAGCCAGGCCCCTGGATGGCTGATTACGTTAACCATGGAAGGGAACACTTTCAGCCCATCCTCGTAGGTGAACTGCAGATGATTCCTGTCGGCCGGCGCTGCACCGACACCTATGCCGAGCGAATAGAGAATGCAATCCTGCGGGCTAATGTGCTGGGCAATAGGCGAAAACCGCTTGGCAAGTAATCTTTCGAGGTTCATAGGTCACTGTCCTTCCAGAGTTCAGACCGGATCCCAGGTGAATACGTCGCGTGACCGGTCCAGCGGAGAGAACGATCCACGCAGCATCGGAATAGCGCGCTCGACACAGCTGTCGACGGTCCATCCATCGCTGGCGTGCGCAGTTCGGATGGGGCGAGGCTGCGAGAACAGATAGATTTCGTTGCTGCGCACCCCGAATATCTGACCTGTGACGTCCTTTGTGCCGTCCGTCAGGAGGGCGCAGGCGAACGGGGCGATCTTGGCCGCTTCCATGCGCATGTTGATCTTTGTGCGTTCGATACCCTCCGGGGTGTCGGTGGGAATGGTTCCTACCATACGAGTGAATGCGAACGGGGCGATGCAGTTGGAGCGAACGTTGAAGCGCTGCATGTCCAGTGCGATTGCCTTGGACATGCCGACGATGCCCATTTTCGCTGCGCAATAGTTGACCTGACCGAAATTTCCGATCAAACCAGACGTGGAGGTCATGTGTACGAATGCGCCGCCCTCTTGAGCCTTGAAATGCGGGGCGGCGGCACGTGACATGTTCCAGCTGCCTTTCAGATGTACGCGGATCACCGCATCAAAATCATCCTCGCTCATCTTGTGGAAGATGATGTCACGAAGGTTGCCCGCGTTGTTCACAATGCCATCGATACGTCCATATAGGTCTACGGCTTGTTGGACGATTGACTGTGCCGCGTCCCACTCGGCCACACTATCTGTGTTGGCGGTCGCGATGCCGCCAGATTTTTGAATCTCCTCGACCGTCTGCTGCGCCGGGCCGGTGTTGCTTCCCGAGCCGTCGATGTTGACGCCGAGATCGTTGACGATGACGCTTGCGCCCTGACGAGCTGCTTCAAGGGCAATGCATTTGCCAACGCCAGCCCCGGCGCCCGTGACGATGATGACTTTTCCTTCCAGAAGGCGTTCCATAGGAAGATGCTCTCGACTTTAAGTTGCGGTTAGGCGGAACGTCCCCTAGTCAGGGAACGTTTTGAGAAATATCATGCATGACTATAGTATGCAACAATACTAAGTATGCAACGCGGCCTTGAACGGCGTCAACTGTGAAATTCCCGTTGATTCGTCGCACCGGTTCGATGCGGCGCCGCGGCAACGGAAACCGGCCGTAGATTGCGGTGGAAGATTACTCGTGCTTCGCAACGGGCGCCGCCCTTAAGCATTCTTCTCAAGCCGTAGCCAGCTGTCCCGTTTGCACAGTGGACTACGTTGTACGCATCGGCCATCGACATTGCACAAATCTTAAACGCTTGCATATCGTCTGCAACCATACTATAGTTGTTTGTGTCATCGCACGGCCGGTCCCATGTGCCTTTGGTTCGGGTTGCGCGCTCCCGTCCGTATCGAGCGACCGGTGCAATCCTAGGGTGCGAGTGTCTGCCAAGAAAGAGAGCTTGGTTTAGGGGCGATTTGGCGACGACATTTGTCGGGACATCACAGCGGAGCGGCAAGGAGTTCGATCGTGAACAACATGCGATATATCGAGGCGATTGATCGAGGAAGTTTGCAGGTCGAGGGGCGCACTTCGAGCGGGGCGCCCGTGACGTGTCGGGTTATCAATCGCGTGGCGATCATTACGCTCAATCGGCCTTCGGCGCTCAATACGCTGTCGCCGAAGACGGTGCGTGAGTTGACGTTGTTGATAGAGCGCTGTGGAGTCGACAGAGGCATCGCGGCGGTCATCATGACGGGGAAGGACGATGTGTTTTGCGCGGGTTTAGATCTTCGAACCTTGTATCTAGGCGCCATGGCAGGCGACAAGACGTGGCGTCGGCTTGTTGCCGACGAATACCGGCTTATCTTCGCCTTCCAACAACTCAAGAAGCCGCTAGTGGTGGTGATGGACGGCCTTGCGACAGGGGCGGGCATTGGGCTGGCGCAGTGCGCGTCGCTGCGAGTTGTCAGTGAAAGAAGCCGGATTCAGGTACTTGGGCCCCGCATTGGCTTCGTTCCGGATGGAGGCGCCACATGGTTTCTGAACAAGCTGCCCGTCGAGTTGATGTTATACATCGGTCTGACATCCGCAACGATAACCGGCGCCGATGCGATCAGCTGCGGTCTGGCTGACGCTTATGCGTCGAGTTCATCCCTTCGGGGATTTGAAAAACGTTTAAATCTGCTGGACGCAAGCGATCTTCGGCAAAGCTTAAGAGAGGTGTTCGTGTCTCCATCGGATGTCGCTCCTACCGCCTCTCTGGCGAGTCTCCTTCCGTTGATTCGCGAACACTTTGCTGCTCATTTCTCGCTTGAGAGGTGCATTGAATCGCTCTCGAGAGGGCTGACTTGCGAGTTGGACCCGGCGAAACGTGACTGGTTTCAAGCGACGCTTGATGCCCTCCGGGCACATTCTCCGCTGATGCTGAACGTGATGCGCGAAGCTTTGCTGCGCGGACGGCAAATGACGCCTGCCGCCAACTACCGTATGGAGTTCGACCTGGCGATGCGGGCAATAGAGGTAGGGGATTTTTGCGAGGGGGTTAGGGCGCATGTAATTGACGGTGACAACGCTCCGCGCTGGATATTCCCTACTCTCGAAGACGTCAATTCGGCTGTTTTCGACAAGTTCTTTTCGCCGTGGACATGCTGCGCGCCACATCCGCTCGCGGCGCTCGCGGCATGAGAGAACGACCGTCGGGGGCGGACGCTCGTCCATCTTTTCGGCAGGCGCGACCAAACTGATTTGAAGAAGTCATTGAATGGAATGAGAAATGAAAATACTGGTGGCGGTCAAGAGGGTCGTTGACTACAACGTCAAGGTCCGAGTCAAGTCGGACGGCACGGGCGTCGACATTTCGAACGTGAAAATGTCGATGAATCCGTTCGATGAAATTGCTGTGGAAGAAGCGGTTCGTTTGAGGGAAGCAGGCATTGCAACGGAAGTGGTTGCAGTGTCAGCAGGGGAGGCGCAATCGCAGGAAACGCTGCGCACGGCCCTCGCGATCGGCGCGGACCGCGCGATTCTGATCGAGGCCCAAGAAGAGCTACAGCCGCTAGCCGTTGCCAAACTGTTGAAGGCGTTGGTGGACAAGGAGCAGCCGCAACTCATCATCCTCGGCAAACAGGCCATCGACGACGATTCGAATCAGACCGGGCAGATGCTTGCTGCATTGGCACGGCTGCCACAGGCGACGTTCGCAGCGAAGGTCGCTGTCCAAGACGGCAGGGCCACGGTGTCCCGTGAAGTGGATGGTGGCGCGGAAACGCTGTCGCTCAAACTTCCTGCGGTCGTCACGACTGACCTGCGCTTGAACGAGCCGCGCTACGTCACGCTACCAAACATCATGAAGGCGAAGAAGAAACCGCTTGAAACGATCAAGCCTGAGGAGCTGGGCGTCGATGTAGCACCGCGTCTGAAGAGGCTGAAGGTTGTCGAACCGCCGAAGCGCTCCGCCGGCGTGATGGTGCCGGACGTGAAGGCGCTGGTCGACAAGCTGAAGAACGAAGCGAAGGTGTTGTGAGAGGGAGACTGTCAAAATGACGAATCTGGTTAATCTGGTATTGGCAGAACACGACAACGCATCGATCAAGGCCGCGACATTGCACACCGTTGCCGCTGCGCAGAAGATCGGTGGTGATATTCACGTGCTGGTGGCCGGCCACAACGCACAGGCTGCTGCGAATGCCGCTGCAACAATCGCTGGCGTCGGCAAGGTGCTGCTCGCCGACGCGCCGCAACTCGCCGACGGCCTCGCGGAGAATGTCGAGGCAACGGTGCTGAACATCGCGAAGGACTATTCGCACATCCTCGCGCCCGCAACTGCGTACGGCAAGAATATTGCGCCGCGTATCGCTGCGAAGCTCGATGTCGCGTAAATCAGCGACATCACGGCAGTGGACAGCGCTGACACATTCGAGCGTCCGATCTACGCCGGGAACGCCATTGCGACGGTGCAGTCGATCGACCCGATCAAAGTCATCACGGTGCGCACGACTGGCTTCGACGCGGCCGCGACGGAAGGCGGGAGCGCATCGGTGGAAATCATCGATGCGGCGTCAGATGCGGGCATCTCGCAGTTCGTGAGCCGTGAAGTGACGAAGCTTGATCGTCCGGAACTGACGTCGGCAAAAATCATCGTCTCCGGCGGCCGCGGTCTGGGCAACGGCGAGAACTACAAGCAGGTGCTCGAACCCCTCGCGGACAAGTTGCACGCGGCGCTCGGCGCATCGCGCGCGGCCGTCGACGCGGGCTTCGTGCCCAACGATTATCAGGTCGGCCAGACGGGCAAGATCGTTGCGCCGCAACTGTATATCGCGGTGGGTATTTCCGGCGCGATCCAGCATCTTGCGGGTATGAAGGACAGCAAGGTCATCGTCGCGATTAATAAGGACGAAGAGGCGCCGATTTTCAGCGTCGCCGATTACGGCCTGGTCGGGGACTTGTTCAATATCGTACCGGAACTCGTCAAAGAGCTTGGTTAGAAAAAATCAGCTGCGCTTGGCGCGTGCGTCGATGTCAGGCGGCACGTGAAGTCCACATCGAGACGAAACCCTTATGAACTTTGCTCTTACTGACGATCAAATTGCCATACGCTCTGCTATCGAAGGAATCTGTCGAGATTTCGACGACGACTATTGGCTTAGGCGTGACAAGGATGGAGGGTTTCCTCACGAGTTTCATGCTGCCATGGCGAAGGCCGGATGGCTCGGGATTGCGATGCCGGAACAATTCGGTGGCGCGGGGCTCGGCATTACTGAGGCAGCGCTGATGATGGAGACCGTTGCGGCCTCGGGCGGAGGCCTATCGGCGGCATCGGCCATACATATGAACGTGTTCGGTCTTCATCCAGTCGTCGTTCATGGAACAAATGACCAGAAAGCGCGTTGGTTGCCATCGATCATCGACGGACGTCACAAGGCCTGTTTCGGGGTGACGGAGCCCAATACAGGTCTGAACACGCTCAAGCTAAAGACGACGGCTGTTCGTAAAGGCGACCGCTATATTGTGAATGGCCAGAAGGTCTGGATTTCGACTGCCCAGGTTGCCGATAAGATCATGCTTCTCGCGCGGACGACGCCCGCTGAGGATGCAACGGCGACAACACATGGATTGAGCCTCTTCTATACAGATTTGGACCGTAATAAGGTTGAAGTACGGGAAATCGAGAAGCTTGGCAGAAAGGCCGTGGATTCAAATCAGCTATTTATCGATGGACTCGAGATTCCGGCCGAAGATCGTATTGGAGAGGAGGGACGAGGATTCGAGTATGTCCTGCACAGCCTCAATCCAGAGCGCATCCTTGTCGCGGCAGAAGCGACGGGTTTGGGAAAGGCAGCCCTGCGCCGGGCATCGACATACGCAGCAGAGCGCGTCGTCTTCGATCGTCCCATCGGCATGAATCAGGGAATCCAGCATCCTTTGGCAGAGCGCTGGGTGGATCTGGAGGCAGCAACTCTTTTGTATCAACGAGCGTCCTTCCTCTACGACGAAGGACGATCCTGCGGGGCAGAAGCTAATGCCGCGAAGTTTTTCTGTGCCGAGGCAGGGTTTCGGGCCTGTGAGACCGCCGTATTGACCCACGGCGGAATGGGGTATGCAAAGGAATATCACGTTGAACGGTATTTCCGCGAAGCAATGTTGCCTCGCATTGCCCCTATCTCGATTCAGTTAGCGCTCAGTTTCATCGGGGAAAAGGTCCTCGGATTGCCGAAATCTTATTGACCGTCGAGTTGTTCATCTAATTGACTTCCGAGTCGACCGGCACCGAGTCGCTGCTCCAGCTCGATCGGTGCTGATGCATTTTCACTAACGAAAACTTAAACGGAGACACAATGCACATCGGAGTGCCTGCCGAGACGCATGCGCGCGAAACACGCGTCGCCGCGACGCCCGAAACGGTTAGGAAGTACGTGGCGCAAGGCCATCGGGTCACCATCGGGAGCGGTGCCGGGGTAGCAGCGAGCTTTCAAGACGAGGCTTTTGCAGCTGCCGGCGCGGAAATCGTCGATGCAGCCACTGCTTTCGGCGCCGACCTCGTCCTCAAAGTCCAGTCTCCAACCGACTCAGAACTGTCCTGTCTCAAGCGCGGTGCGGTCTTGATCGGCATGCTGGATCCGTTTAACGCCGAAAATGCACAGAAGCTTGCTGCAGTCGGCGTTACCGCATTCGCTCTCGAAGCCGCGCCACGCACAACGCGCGCGCAAAGCCTCGACGTGCTGTCGTCGCAGGCAAACATCGCGGGCTACAAGGCTGTGCTTGTCGCCACGTCGCTGTATCCGCGCTTCGTACCGATGCTGATGACGGCCGCGGGCACCGTGAAGGCCGCACGTATGCTGATTCTCGGCGCGGGCGTTGCCGGCCTGCAGGCGATCGCGACCGCAAAGCGGCTGGGAGCGGTGATCGAAGCGTCCGACGTTCGCCCCGCCGTCAAGGAACAGATCGAATCGCTCGGTGCAAAGTTTCTCGACGTCCCGTACGAAACCGACGAAGAGCGGGAGGCCGCCCAAGGCGTAGGCGGCTATGCGCGGCCGATGCCGCAGTCCTGGCTGAATCGGCAGGCTGAGCTTGTGCATGAGCGCGCGAAGCAAGCCGACATCGTAATCACGACCGCGCTGATTCCCGGGCGTCCAGCGCCGACGCTGATCTCTGTCGAGACGGCGCAGTCGATGAAGCCGGGCTCGGTACTTGTCGACCTAGCGGCGGGCCGCGGCCCGGACGTCGACGGCAGGAAAGGGGGCAACTGTCCACTGACGATCGCGGATAAGGTGATCGTGCATAACGGCGTCACCATAGCCGGCTATACGAACCTGGCGTCAATGGTCGCATCGGACGCCTCCGCGTTGTATGCGCGCAACCTGCTTGATTTCACAAAGCTCATCGTCACGAAGGAAGGCGCACTGAACATCGATTTGACCGACGATATCGTCGCCGCGACGGTGTTGTGCCGCGATGGCGAAGTGATTCGCAAATAACGGAGGAGACCATGGAAGTCATCAATCACACGGTGATCAACGTGATCATCTTCGTGCTGGCGGTGTACGTCGGCTACCACGTCGTATGGAACGTCACGCCAGCGCTGCATACGCCGCTGATGGCCGTGACGAACGCGATCTCCGCGATCGTGATCGTTGGTGCGATGCTCGCGGCGGGGCTAACGGTAGGCAACGCAGGCAAGTTCTTCGGCACGATTGCAGTCGCACTCGCGGCGGTGAACGTATTTGGTGGCTTTCTCGTCACACGGCGCATGCTCGAGATGTTCAGGAAAAAAGAGCCGAAGAAGCTTTCCTTAGGCAGCAAGGAGGGTGCATAAATGGACCTGAACATCGTCATGCTGCTTTATCTCGTCGCGTCCGTCTGCTTCATCCAGGCGCTCAAGGGGCTGTCCAATCCGAAGACGGCGCGTACCGGCAATACCTTCGGCATGGTCGGGATGGCGATTGCGATCCTCACGACCATCGCGCTGATCTCCAAACAGGCCGCCGCACTCGGCTCGAATCTCGGGCTGGGGTTTGGCCTGCTGCTGGTGGGGCTGGTGGTCGGCGGCGCGATCGGTGCGTTCGTCGCTGCGCGCGTGGAGATGACCAAGATGCCCGAACTGGTCGCGGCGATGCACTCGCTAATCGGTCTCGCGGCGGTCTGCATTGCGTACGGGGTGGTGTCGGAGCCGTCGGCGTTCGGTCTGGTCGATCCGGACAATCCGGTGGCGGGCTTCCTGCCGTACGGCAACCGCGTCGAGCTCTTTATCGGCACGTTCGTCGGCGCGATTACTTTTAGCGGCTCGGTGATCGCCTTCGGCAAGCTCTCCGGCAAGTACAAGTTCCGGCTCTTCCAGGGCGCGCCGGTAGTGTACGGCGGCCAGCATCTGATAAACCTGATGCTGGCGATTGCGATGATTGGCTTCGGCGTGATCTTCTTCCTCACGCAGTCGTGGCTGCCGTTCATCATCATGACGCTGATTGCGTTCGTGCTGGGTGTCTTGATCATCATCCCGATCGGCGGCGCGGACATGCCGGTGGTGGTGTCGATGCTGAA
>DASVNP010000468.1:0-6541 GCA_036383775.1 Paraburkholderia sp.
ACACGACGAGATCGCCGGCCATCTCCGGTGAGTCCAGTTTGACCACGGCGTTGGCGATCATGTCGAACGCGTTCTTGACGGGCTGCAGCAAGGCCTCGCCTTCGCGCGTCAGCTTCACGCGCGCCTTTGATCTGACGAACAGCGTGACGCCGAGTGACTCTTCGAGAATGCGGATCTGATGGCTGACCGCGCTGGCGGTGACGTGCAGCTCCTGCGCGGCGCCGGCCACGCTCGAGCGCCGCGCGGCGGCCTCGAACGCACGCAAAGGATTAAGCGGTGGCAGACGGTTGCGCATGAGGAGGGACGAGATGCTGAGAAAAATTTCATTTGAACGGAATTTAATTCTCGCTACAAGAAGAAAAACTGGATACGTACAGTAGGGTCAACTTAACTGAGGGCTGGCAGCGATGAATATTTCTGAACCGATCGAGCGTTTGTGGGGTGGGCGTTTCAAGTCGGGGCCGTCGGCGGCGCTGAAAGCGCTGTCGCGTTCGGACCCGAGCTTCTTCCGGCTCGCGCCTTACGATCTGGCCGGTTCCCGCGCGCATGCACAGGAGTTGCGCCGTGCGCAGATCCTGACCGAGGAAGAACTGCAGCAACTGCTGCGCGAAATGGACACGTTGCAAGCGCAGTACCTTGCAGGCGAGATCGGACCGTCGCAGGATGACGAGGACGTGCACACGTTCCTCGAGCGCGAATTGACACAACGTTTGGGCGCCACCGGCGGCAAGCTGCGCGCGGGCCGCTCGCGCAACGACCAGGCGGCCAACGACTTGCGCCTGTTCCTGCGCGACAAGGCACGCACGCTGACGCACGCGGTGATCGATTTGCAGAACGCATTGATCGAACAGGCCGGTGCGCACACCCGCAGTGTGACGGCTGGCTTTACTCATCTGCAGCCGGCGCAGCCGGTCGTGTTCGCGCATCACTTGCTGGCGCATGCGCAGTCGATTTACCGCGACGTCGATCGTCTGGTGGACTGGGACCGGCGCAGCGCGCGCTCGCCGCTGGGCGCGGCAGCGCTGGCGGGCTCGGCGATCTGCGTGCGCCCGGAACTGTCGGCTGTGGAGCTGGGCTATGACGCGCCGTGCGAGAACTCGATCGACGCGGTCGCCTCGCGCGATCACGTGGCGGAGTTCGTGTTCATTGCGAGCATGCTGTCGGTGAATCTGTCGCGGCTGTCGGAGGAAGTGATCCTGTGGACGACGCGCCAGTTCGGCTGGGTCGTGCTGGACGACGGCTACGCCACGGGCAGCTCGATCATGCCGCAGAAGAAGAACTCGGACATCGCGGAGCTCACGCGCGGCAAGGCGGGGCGGCTGATCGGCAATCTTGGCGGCTTGCTGGCGACGCTGAAGTCGCTGCCGCTCGCGTACAACCGCGATCTGGCGGAAGACAAGATCGCCGCGTTCGACAGCATCGACACGCTGGAGTTGGTATTGCCGGCAATGGCTGGCATGATCCGCACGATGCAGGTGAACGTGGACGAGATGCGCCGCCAGGCGCCGCTGGGTTTCACGCTCGCCACGGAGGTGGCCGACTGGCTGGCGCTGCGCGGTATTCCGTTCAGCGAGGCGCACGAAATCACGGGCGCGCTGGTGAGAGCGTGTGAAGAGCAGGGCATCGAGCTGGGCGAGGTGTCGGTGGCGACGTTGGCGCAGGTGGATGCGCGGCTGGAGGCGTCGGTTCTGGAACACGTGACGCTCGACGCGGCGGTGGCCGCGCGCAGCGGCTACGGCGGCACGGCGCCGGCTCGCGTGGAAGAGCAGATCACCCGGCTGCGCGCGGCGATCGACCGGCAGACTGCATGGGCGGCCGACTACAGGGGGCCATCATGGTAAGCGTTTCCAACGATCGGGCGGTACTGCCCGCGGAGGCTCAGAAGCAGATGACAGAGACGAATGAAGACGTCACCGACATTTCGCATCTGGAACATGTGCGGCGCCGCTACTGGGGCCGTTACGTAGCCTCGGCGGCGATCATCGCGGTGATCGGGTATGTGGTGCTGGCGTTCGCGCATGGGCAGATCGAATGGCGTTACGTCGCGCGCTTCCTGACGGCGCGTTCGATCCTGACCGGCCTCGTCAACACGATCGTGATGACGGTGCTGGCAATGGTGCTGGGCGTGGCGCTCGGCGTGATCACCGCGCTCATGCGGCTGTCGTCCAATCCGGTGTTGCAAGCGGTCGCGCAAGGCTATGTGTGGCTGTTTCGCGGCACGCCGGTGATCCTGCAACTGCTGCTGTGGTTCAACCTGGCGCTGGTGTTTCCGTCGATGGGCATTCCGGGCCTGTTCGAATTTCGCACGGTGGACATCATGACGCCGTTCCTCGCGGCGTTGCTGGGTCTGGGGATCAACCAGGGGGCGTACACCTCGGAAGTGGTGCGCGCGGGGCTGTTGTCGGTGGACACGGGTCAGTATGAAGCGGCCAAGTCGATCGGCATGCCGCGGCTGCAGGCGCTGCGCCGGATCATTCTGCCGCAGGCGATGCGGGTGATTGTGCCGCCGATCGGTAACGAGACGGTGAGCATGGTGAAGATGACGTCGCTCGCGAGCGTGATCCAGTACGCGGAGATGCTGCACAACGCCGAGAACATCTACTACGCGAATGCACGGGTGATCGAGCTGCTGATGGTGGCCGGAGTCTGGTACCTGGTGGTGGTGACGGTGTTGTCGTTCGCGCAGTCGCGGGTGGAGCGGCACTACGCCCGCGGGGCGGGACGTGCCTCGGGCCGGCAATGAAGGCGCCGGTGACCACAGACCAAGGAGCCGAAATGAATTCAATCGTTCGCGCGGTCGACGTGCGCAAATCATATGGCGAGTTCAAGGCCTTGCAGGGCATCACGCTGGATGTGGCCAAAGGCGAAGTGCTGTGCGTGATCGGGCCGTCGGGCTCGGGCAAGAGCACGTTTTTGCGGTGCATCAACCAGTTGGAGAAGATCAACGACGGGGCGCTGTGGGTGAACGGCGAACTGGCGGGCTACCGGCGGGTGGGCAACCGGCTGCACGAACTGTCCGAGCGGCAGGTGGCGCGCCAGCGTCTGTCGACCGGCATGGTGTTCCAGAAATTCCACCTGTTCCCGCACAAGACGGTGCTGGAGAACGTGACCGAAGGTCCGGTGCAAGTTCTGAAACGGCGTCGCGCGGAAGCGGAAGAAGAGGCGCGTTCGTTGCTCACGCGCGTAGGGCTCGCTCATAAGTGCGATGCGTTTCCGGTGGAACTGTCCGGTGGACAGCAGCAACGGGTGGCGATTGCACGTGCACTGGCGATGCATCCTCAACTGATGCTGTTCGACGAACCGACCTCGGCGTTGGATCCCGAACTCGTGGGCGAAGTGCTGGCGGTGATGCGGGACCTGGCGCGAAGCGGCATGACGATGATCGTGGTGACGCATGAACTGGGCTTTGCACGCGAGGTAGCCAACCGGGTGGTCTTCATGGATCAGGGGCAGGTGGTGGAAACCGGCACGCCTGATCAGGTGCTCGGCCAGCCACAACACAAACGTACGCGGGATTTCATCTCGGCCGTGCTTTCCTGATCACAAGATGATCACAAGATGACACAAGCGCGGGTTCCGCCTGGGACCCGCTTTTCAGATTCTTCTAACAAGCGAGTTTCTATGAACGCGTCCCTTCGTTTGCGTGAATGGTTCACCCTGGTGGTTGGCGTCGTGGCGCTGCATGCACCGCTGCTTCATGCACAAACTGCTCCGTCAATTGGCAAAAGCACGCTCGTCGCGGCGATCGTGCCGAACTATCCGCCGTTCGAATACAAGGACCCGGCCACCGACAAGCTGATGGGCTTCGACGTCGATCTCGGCGAAGCACTCGCCGCGAAGCTCGGCGTCAAGCTTGAATGGCAGGAAACCAACTTCGACCAGATGATGAGCGCGCTGACCACGAAGCGCGTCGACGTGATCCTGTCGGGCATGACCGATCTGCCCGAGCGTCGCGGAGCGGTGAACTTCCTCGACTACATCACGACCGGCCCGCAGTTTTATACGGTGAAGGCGCGCGCGGGCGAGTTCGCAACAATGGACGCGTTGTGCGGCAAGACTGTCGGAACGAGCCGCCGCACATCGTTTGTCAACGACACCACGAAGTGGAGCAATGAGCATTGCGTGAAGGCAGGCAAGCCGCCTATCAAGGTAGTCGGTACGGATGGCTCGTCGGACGCGCGCATGCAGTTGCGCCAGAACCGGATCGATGCGGCGGTGCAGGGCGGCGAAACCTTGCCGTACCAGAACTCGATTGAGCAGAACGCGTACGCGCCGATTGGCCAGCCGTTCCTGTCGCAGTACACCGCGCTTGGTATGTCGAAGGACAACGCAGCGCTCAATACGGCGCTGACCAACGCGTTCAATCAACTGATCGCTGACGGCACCTACCAGAAGATCCTGGCGAAATGGGGTTTGCAGCAACATGCTGTGCCGAAGGCGCTCGTGAACGCTGGGACGTGATCGGGGCGTAGGCCTCGCTCAGACCATTATCACGCTCGACAGATGGTTTGTGCGCGCCGCTGGCTCCGGAGCCAGCGGCCCACCCACGGTAGTGGGCTAAACGTTTCGATGCTTCTGAGCCGCTGTCTGCCCGTGCGTGGTGTCGATTTTCAGCTCTGAGCCATCGCCTTGCCGACATGTTCAGCAAACGCTTTGACCTTGGCCGAATGCCGGCGCTCCAGCGGGCTCACCAGGTGGATCGGGATGGGGATCGTATCCCAGTCCGGCAACATCCGTAGCACTTCGCCACTGGCTAACTCGTCATCGAACAGCCACGTCGGCGAATAGCCGATCCCCATACCCGCGAGCACCGAGGCCCGCATGACCTCGCTGCTGTTGGTTTGCAGATTACCTTCGACCCGCACGATGCGCGTGGTTCCCACCGGATCTGTCGCGCCGGGCCCCGCCGTGAAACGCCAAGCGTTGCGCATCGCCAGTTCGGTGTAGACGATGCAGTTGTGCTCGACGAGGTCGTCGGGGACACGTGGCGCTTTTGTTCCTTTGGGCAGTGAGCGCACGTAGCTGCGATGCGCCATCAGCATCCGTTGGGCCGTTCCCACGCGACGCGCGATCAGACTGCTGTCCGGCAGATCGCCGAGCCGCACCGCGACGTCGATCCCCTGTTCCACAAGATCGACAAAACCATCGCTCAGGCGCAGGTCGATCTTCACGCCCCGATGCGCTGCCAGAAACGACTGAACCAATGGCATGAGCTTGAGGCGCCCGAAGCCGACCGACGCCGCGATCCGCAGCCAGCCCGTCAGTTGCTGCTCGCCGCGCCGCAGCGCGCCTTCGGCCTCCGCGATCTCCGCGACGAGGCGCCGCGCCTGCTCGAAATAGTGTTCACCTTCTTCAGTTAGCGCGAGCGAACGCGTGGTTCGCGTCAGCAGCCGCGCGCCCAGTTCGCGTTCCAGCGCCGCGACCTGTTTGCTCACGGCGCTTTGCGTGGTGTCGGCCTCGTGCGCGACCGCGGAAAAACTGCCGGCCTCCACCACGCGCACGAACGTCTTCATTGCCTGCAGCTTGTCCATTTTCGCTCAATATATTCCTGCATGGAATCAGTCATATGAGCATACACCATCTATATCCCCAATCTGGACTCAGTCAAAGTGCAGTCATCGCAAACGCGATTCGATGCAACCCAATCCTCGGAGTACGGACATGAACTCACCCGTCGTTCTTATCACTGGCGCGCTGACCGGCATCGGCCGCGCTACCGCTCTTGCTTTCGCTCGCGAAGGAAACCGCGTGGTCGTCAGCGGCCGTCGCGAAGAGGCAGGTCAGGCGCTTGCCGCTGAATTGCGTGCGCTCGGCGCCGAAGCCGAATTCCTGCGCGCCGATGTGCGCTTCGAAGCCGAAGTACGTAGCGTGGTCGAGCAGACCGTGGCGCGTTTCGGACGCCTCGACGTGGCCGTCAACAACGCAGGCACGGAAGGTCAACTGGCGCCGATCGTCGAGCAGACAGCGACCAATTACGAAGACACATTCTCGGTCAACGTGCTCGGCACGCTGCTGTCGCTCAAGCACGAAATGCGCGTGATGCTGGAACAGGGCGCGGGCTCGATCATCAATCTCTCGTCGATCGCAGGGCAGGTGGGCATTGCGGGTGCGTCGGTCTACGTAGCCAGCAAACATGCGGTTGAAGGTCTCACGAAGAGCGCGGCGCTCGAAGGCGCCGCCGCAGGCGTGCGCGTCAACGCCGTGGCGCCGGGTCCTGTTGCTACCGAAATGCTCGACCGTTTTGCCGGCGGTAGCGAGGAGGGCAAGGCCAGTTTTCTCGCGACGATACCGGCGCGACGCGCGGCGACTCCGGATGAAATCGCCCAGACCATCGTCTTCCTTGCGAGCGACAAGGCGCGCTACCTCACCGGACAGAGCATTGCAGTCGACGGCGCCTATACGGCGCAATGACGCACGCTTTTTTCATTCGACTTCATTCATCCTTTTTACTCAGGACCATCACCATGACCACCATCAACGTCCCGACACGCGACGAAGTTTCCCCGGCTAACCAGGCCATCTTCGACAAGCTCAAGAGCAG
>DASVNP010000469.1:0-15626 GCA_036383775.1 Paraburkholderia sp.
AGGCGACGAATGGCAGCAGCGCTGGGCCGCCAGCAACTATCCGGCGAACTGGAGCCGCGCGCGCGGCGCGCTCACACACACGGCGGCCGTCACCGATACGCTGACCTGGCAAGGCGGCGATTTCGGCGGTGCAACGACCACGGCGTGCTATTTCGAAGTGACGGCCAATGGGCCGCTCGCCGGGCCGCTTGGCGTGAGCTTCGGAGCGGGTTACACGATCGCCTACGATCCGGCTGCCGGCTTTACGTTCAAGGCGCCTGGCGGCAGCACCGTGCAAAACACGCTGGGCACGCCCCCTGATTTGCCGATGCAGTGGCTGCTCGTGCTCGGCAACGGCGGCGTGCTGTTCTTTGGCGACGGACAGTTGCTGTTCAGCGCGCCGGTGGAGTTCGGCGACGCGGCGGTGATCGCATTGTCGACGGGTCCGAATGCGCTGAGCGTGTCCAACCTGGCGATGCTCGCGGGCGTGCGGCTTGCCGCCGGCTTTCGCGACGGCGCGGGCCGCAAATGCCAGACCCAGCAATGGCTTGCGGGCAATGCGCTGGTCTCGGCAACGATTGCCGACGCGCTCGGCCGCACGGTGGCAATCACACGCAGCGCGCCGGCAAGCTTCGGCGCGGGCGGCTCGCTGCCGCTCTTCAGCTATCACCCGAGCTTTGTCGACAGCAAGGCGTTCCTTGCGTCGATGCAGAACACCTGGACGATGACGGGCGATATCGCCGACTACTACGCGGGGCAGAGCGACGGTCCTGTCAGCCGGTCGAACGACGAAGGGTATCCGTATTTCGGCTACCGCTTCGAAGCGTCGCCGCGCAAACGGCGCATTGAACAGGGCTTGCCCGGCAAGGCGTATGCCGTCCACGACGTGCAGGACACCACGCCCGCGCAGCGGCAGACCACGCAGATCGCGTTTGGCGCGAATACGTCCGGTGCGCTTGGTTTGCCAGAGAACTACGTGACGCAGACGGTGACGGGGCCACTCAAGAACCAGTCGCTGCGCCTGCGCGATACGCGCGGGCGCGACGTCGCGGCGAGCCTGAGCGACGTCGCCGGCGACGTGTCCGGGCAGAGTCTGGCGAGCGTCGACTTTTCGGCGTCGGGCAGCGTCACGGCGATCAGCGAGCCGAACAGCTTCACGAACGCCCCGCAAAGCGACCCGGCTGCCTATAAGTCGCAGTTGCAGCGCGACGGCGCGGGCAGAACACTGCAGTCAGCCGATCCGGACAGCGCGAACACATTGTTTATCTGCGATGCGCTCTCGCGGCTGCGTTTCGTGCAGCCGGCGCTCGACAGCGGCGACACCGGTTTCAACTACTACCGATACGACGCGCTTGGGCGCGTGGTCGAGGAGGGCATGGTCGCGCAGACGTGGGATGAGGCGCGGCTCAACGCACGGGCGAACGATGCCGCGTGGCCGGATGGCGACGTGCCTTATGCTGTCGTGCATGCGTACAGTTACGATGGCGATGGCAACGATCCGACGCAGATCGGCCGCAAGATCGCGGCAACGACAAGCAACGCGGCGCCGTCCAATGTTGGCGGTGCGCATCCGGTCCAGGTAAGCGAAAGCTTCACGTACGACGCGAACGGCCGCGTTACGGCGGTGACGCTCGCCGTCGCGGGACAGCCGCTGGCAAGCGGCACGATCGGCTACGTGTACAACAACCTCGACCAGATCGTGCAGATCGCGTATCCGGCGAGTTCTCCGCTTGGCAATGTGTTCTACCGCTACGACGAGGCGGCACGGGTGACGGGCATTGGCTCGTCCGCCACCGCGCCAGCCGACATCGCGGCGTACACCTATACGCCCGATGGCAGTGTCGAGCAGGAGATCCGCAACAGCGGCACGCTTGCCGGAGCGTTCGGCTATGCATCGCCCGGCTGGCCCGTATCGCAGGCCGTGGTCGCCGGGGGCGGCGGCAGCGCGTCGTTCGCGCTCGGCTACGACTACTACGCGAACGGCTATCCGCAGAACCGTACGCTATCCTACGCATTCGGCACGCCGCAGAGCTCGCAGACCGCGTTCAGCTACGACGCGCAGGGGCGGCTCGTGAGTGCGTTGGTCGACGGCTCGTCGATCGGGAGCGAGCAGGTCAGCGAGTACGATGCGAACAGCAACATCTGGTCGCTCACTCAGGACGGCGATGCGGCCTACGCATTCACCAGTACGGCGGGCACCAACCGGCTCGACACGTTGACCATAGGCAGCGGCTCCCCGAGTTCCTTCACCTACGATGCGCGCGGCAACCTCGTGAACACCGGCGCGCTATCGCTGGATTACGACCCGGTGCTGAATCTCGTGCTGGGTATCGCCGCCGCGAGTGGCAGCATGACGCTGCAGTTCGCGTACAACGGCTTCGACCAGCGCGTGCTCAAGATCGCGGCCGGCCGGGCACAACCCGACATCTATTTCAGCGGCCTGAGCAGAAATCCGCTGCTGGCATTGCTTGGCGGCACATGGTCCGCGTTCGTCTACGGCCCCACCGGGCTGGTTGCCGCGGTCAGCGATCAGCGCTATTTCCCGCTGAAGGACGTGGCGCGTAGCGTGTGGGCCGTGGTCGACAGCCAGAACCAGCTCGTCGCGCAGTTCGCCTATCGGGCGTTCGGCTCGCTCGCGGCGGCCAGCGGGACGAATCAGTCTGTCGTGCCATTTCGCTTCATGGGCCGTCTGTATGACAGCGAAAGCGGGCTCTACAACTTCGGCGCACGTGTGTACTCGCCGGATCTGCGCCGGTTCCTGTCGGCCGATCCGGCACGCCAGACTGCCAGCCCCTATGCGTTCGTCGGCAACAACCCATTGATCTTCGGCGACCCGAGCGGCAACAAGATGACCGTGGGCGAGCAGGTGGGCATCGGCGTAGGCATGGCGGCGCTGGCGATAGCCGGACTCGTGCTGAGCTTCTTTACCTTCGGTGCGGCCGCACCGGCCGTCGCGGCAGGCGAAGAAGGGCTCGCCGACGGCCTCGTAGTGGGCGACCTCACGTCGAACCTCGTCGACGACAGTCTGGATGCCGCGTCGACGCTCTCCACTGCGGGTGACACGCCAGCGCCGGCGACAACGTCATCGTCGATGTTCAACATCACTCTGCCGACCACATCGAAACTCGCCGTAGGTGGGCTCAACTTCCTGACGCAGATCGGGACGAACACCATGTTCGGGGTCGGGTTTTCCGGGCTTCAGTACGACTGCCGGCCTGGCAGCGAATTTACCCGCAAGGGTTTCGAGCAGGCGCTCGAGGGTGGCGCGATCAGCGGCGCGCTGTTCGGTGCGATGTCGTTCGGCTACAGCACGCTGTTCTCGGCGGCGATCCAGAAGATCGGAAACCTTCTCGTGCGCACCAGTATCAAGATGGTGGTGAACGTCGCCGAAGGCGTGATCGCGAACGACGTCACCCAGATTGCCACCAATGCGATCGAACACCAGCCGTGGAGCCAGGGGTTGGTGCTTGCGACGTGGACCGGTGCCGTGGGCGGCGCGCCATTCGGAATCGGAGATGTGCTGATTCACGACAGCGCGGACATATCCGATTCGGCGTCGCGCGCGATTTCGGATCGCTTCGGCAATGCGCGGCGCGGCGAGCCTGCCGCCTCCACGCTGCCCGGCGCCCAGGCGCAGGAGGTCAATGTGCCCGCGACGCTGGCGCGCTCCGATTCGCATGAAAGCATCGTTTTGCTGAGTTCGGAGTCGCTGAACAGCCAATACGGCACGATGACGACGAGCTAGAGCGTGTCGGGCCCTTTCGAGCAGGCTGGTTTTGTTCGGAGGGGTTTTGGTCGCGGTGTCTGATTCGCCTCGCGGCCGTATTTCTCGCGATGCCATGCGCCGGCCATGCCAAACTTCATCCTGTGCGCCTGGCACACTTCCGAACAAAGACATGCCTGGCGCAAACCAGGATTGGGAAGTTACTACCGCTCCATACGACCAGGGTGTTTAAAAATTTCCGGTAAGATTCGGAAACTTTTTGAGCGGCAGGGGCGCGATGAGCAATAAAAACAGCGGAATCCAAGGGCTGCGGGCGTTTGCGGCCTGCCTGGTCGTACTTCAGCATGCGATCTATTTCGGATGCTCGGCCAAGGGCGTCGGCTTCATGCAATATTTGCCGATTGGATTCGGGCAGGTCGGCGTCGGCATTTTCTTTGTGATTTCCGGATATGTCATGACCATGTGCCTGCCTCAGGGCGCAATATTCATGCCTCAACGGATTGCCCGCATTTACCCTGCGTTCTGGGCTGCCGTCGCCGTGAGCGGTCTGGCCATCCCGCTGATCGGTCATGAATGGCACTTCGATTTTTACTCGATCACGTTGCTGCCGGCCTCCGCGTTCAACGAATACTATGCTGTGCCGTACTGGACACTGGTCTACGAGATGGTGTTCTACGCCGTCATGTATGCGCTGATCATGTGTCGCCTGTCGCGCCGTCATGTCGCCATGGCGCTCGGACTATGGGCCGCAGTAATCGCCATCGTATGCCAAGGAGGAATTCATCCGTTTCCCGATGACGTGAGCGCGATGGTGGCCGGCAAGTGGATCTTCGTGTCGCCTGCCAACTTCGAGTTCATCGCGGGCGCGTTGTATGGTCTCGTGGGGCGCGAAGCGCTGAAATCCGCTAATCCGCTGACGCTTGCGATCCAGTCGCTCGTTCTGTTCATCATCGCGCAGACGCTGGCGCCGATGGCCTACTACGTGCGTTATGCGTTGTGGGGTATTTCGTTCATGCTCTTGCTGCATCTGGTGCAAGGCGTTCGCGCTCCCCGTGTCCTGGAACGCGCGGGCGATTACTCGTACGGACTGTACCTGGTCCAGTCGATATTCTGTCAGGTCGGCGCATATTGCATGGCGCGATTTTTCCCCACTGCGTCGACGTTCATGTTTGTCGCTGTGACGATTGCCACGGCACTGGCCGCCGGATTTTGTTTCGGCGCGCTCGAGTTCGCTTTCCATGGAAAGCTCGTTAAACCCATGCTGCGCCGACTATCTTCGTTGGGGGCACTGAAACCTGTTTAACCAACCAGCGCCATCGGCAGTTCGAAACCCCGCTCAATCGGCCGTGCATTCAGCCCGCACGGCCGCTCGATGAAAATGGACATTGAGCTGCGGATAGGGACTCCCGATCTGGTGTTTGTCCAGTGCGGTTTTTATACCTTCCATGAAGTCGTAATACACGTCCCAGTAATCCGCATTGTTCGCCCACACGCGCACCACGTAATTGAGGGAAGAGGCGGCCATTTCATTTAACCGGATCGTGTTGCCCAGGTGATGCAGAATGCGCGAGCCGCTCTCCACGACGCGGGACAGAACAGCCTTCACATGACGGACTTCGGTGTCGTAGGCCACGCCCACGATGATCTCGATACGTCGATGCGGATGGCGCGTGTAATTGATAATGTTGCCGCCGATGATCTTGCCGTTGGGGACAACGACCACCTTGTTGTCCGGCATGCGCATCGTTGTCGAGATGATGGTCTTGTCGACTTCCCTGCGATCGAGAAGCCGTCGTAGTCCGCCAGATTGCCCGCACATCGCGCGCGGCGTCCATTTGTAATCGAATGGCTACGGCGAATGTAAGCAAAAACGTAACCACTACGTCTAAAAAGTAAAAGCTCGTAAATGGCGCCGTATCGCTTCAGGTGATGTGGTATTACTCGGTGCCCGGTTTGAGAAGGGTAATGACAGGATGCGCGCGTCTGGCCGACGGACCTGCTGCACCTGCCGCACCTGCCGCATTTCACGCGCGCCAATCTTTTATTCGAGAATCAGATAATGAAGAAGACGATCATTGTATTTGTGCTAGCCGCGCTCAGCCCGCTGGCCCATGCGAGCGTTTCCAGTGGCGCTCACAAGTTCAAGAGCGACGTCAAGACGGCAGGAAAGAATACCGGGCACGCCGTGCACAATGCCGCGGTAGCGGTTGGCCATGGCGCGAAGGCAGCCGGCCATGCCGTTGCGGATACAACAAAGCACGGTTACCACGCAACGAAGAAGTTCGTGACCGGGCACGCATAAACGGGCACGCACCGAGCTCGTTCGCGACGCCGCGTTGTCATCGTCACAAATCCATAACTGGTATAGACTCCCGCAAAAAGAGGAATGAAAAAGGGGGAGGCCATGGCAACGACAGCAGTCGCGCGCCTTAGTGCGCCACGCGTTCGCTTGTACGCCGCTGTCTTTCTGACGATCCAATGCATTTATCTTGCGATATCGGTATTCCGCTATTACGGACTCGCCGACCGGGCCGCGCCGATGGTCGGCGCGGATTTCGTCATATTCTGGTCAGCGGCAAGAGTCGCGCTTGAGCATGGCGCGCCGGCAGTGTTCTCGCCACACTGGATGCGTCCCATGGAATCGGCGCTGTGGCGGCACGATTCGTTTGCTCCGTGGCCTTATCCGCCGACCTTCCTCTTAGCTGTTATCCCGTTTGGACTGCTTTCGTTCGGCGGCGCGTTGCTGGCGTTTCTCGGCATAGGCATCGCCGCATATGGGGCGATGCTGTCAAGAATCGTGCGACAGGCGGGAAGTGGGGCATTCCTGTTGATGATCGCTTTTCCGGGTGTCGCGGTTGCCATCGTCACTGGTCAGAATTCGCTGCTCACTGCTGCGGCCGCGGGCGTTGCGCTTGTGCTGCTTCCGTCTAGCCCGCTGCTTGCCGGTGCGTGCATTGCCGTGCTTGCCATCAAACCGCAGTTCGGCGTTCTGTTTCCCGTTGCATTGATTTGTGCGCGCCAATGGAGGGCGCTGCTGTCTGCCGGACTATGCAGCTTGGCGATTGCTGGAGTTAGCGCTGTCGCGTTTGGCCGTGAGACATGGGGCGCGTTTGCGACGTTTCTACCGGAATTCAACAGGATCGCTGTCGAACACGGGCGCGAGTTATGGGGTGGCATGCCGACCGTGTTCGCCGCCGCGAGGCTGGCCGGCTTGCCGGTTGGCGCAGCCTACGTCGCGTATGCGATTGTCGCGTTGCCGGCGGCGATTGCCATGGTCTGGGTGTGGATCAGGGACGTCCGGTTCGAGCTTCGCGCTGCGGCGCTGGTCGTTGCGACGTTGCTCGTGCAGCCGTATTTCATGTACTACGATCTCGCGTGGCTGGCGTTGCCGATCGCGTTTGTTTTGCGCGATGCCGAAAGGGTCGCGTTGAGCCGCGCCGATTGGGTCGTCCTTGCCGTGGCGTGGCTCACGCCGGCAGCAGCATATTTTGCCTTCAGATTCGACACCCCTGTTCAGGTAACGCCGGTGGTCCTGATTGGATTGCTGGTGGTCATCGTGCGCCGCGCCATGACCTCACGGGGGATTGGATGAGTTGCCAGGTAATCATGCTAGGATTGTCTTCACATGTTCCTGGGAGACTGCCATGCCCACCGAATCTTTCCGCTACAACGGCCGCCAGGTCAAAATCGAAATGGCCGACGACAATCACGGCAATTGGAGCTGGTCCTACACGATCGACGGTGAGCACCTCACCGAGAGCCGCGACCGCCCGCATCGCTCGTACGAGACGACGCTCAAGGAAGCCAGAATCGCCGCGGAGCGGCATGCTGAAGCCATCGCCGGAACCGCACTCGACGAAAGCTGAGCGCCGCATCTATATTCCGGCCGACGTGCCGCGGGGCGGCTACAGCTTGCTGCCCGTGGCGGCGCGTCCGCGCCGCGTAACATGTGATCTTTGATGTGATCTTTGGCGTTCCCGTGAAGAAGTACCATGCACCACCTGAAATACCTGACCGGCTATCCGGCACCACTGCAAGAGAAGGTCAAGAAGCTGATAGCCGGCGACCAGCTTGGCGCCTATCTCGCCGAGCGTTACCCGAACACGCACGAAGTCCAAACAGACAGAGCGCTCTATGCCTACTGCGCCGACCTGAAACGCGAGCACCTGCGCAGCGCCGAGCAGATCGACAAAGTCACCTACGACAGCAAACTCGACGTCGTGCGTCACGCGCTGGGTTTGCACACCAGCATCTCCCGCGTGCAAGGCGGCAAGCTGAAGGCGAAGAAAGAAATCCGCATCGCGTCGTTATTCAAATCGGCGGCGCCGGAATTTCTGAAAATGATCGTGGTGCATGAACTCGCTCACCTCAAGGAGAGCGATCACAACAAGGCCTTCTACCGCTTGTGCGAGTTCATGCAGCCGGGTTACCACCAGATCGAATTCGACTTGCGCCTTTACTTGACGCATCGAGAGCTGGCCAAGACACGGACCTGACGGCTCAACATCAGGCAGCCACCGCCTCAACCTCGGAAAGCTTCAGCAACACCGGAATCGACTTCGAAGTCGGCGTACCCGCGCCATCCGCAACAGAAGAGAGCGGCACCAGCGGATTCGTCTCGGGATAGTAAGCGCCGAGACACCCGCGCGGAATGTCGTACTCCACGAGCAGAAAACCGTCGGCGTGACGCTCGATTCCATCGTCCCACACGCTCGTGATATCCACGCGCTGTCCCGCTGCGAAACCGAGCATCGCCAGATCGTCCTTGTTGGCGAACAGCACGCGGCGTTGTCCGTACACGCCACGATAGCGGTCGTCGAGGCCGTAAATTGTCGTGTTGTACTGATCATGCGAGCGCGTCGTCATCAAGGTCATCAGCCGCTCGCCATAGGCCCTGCGCGCGCGATGAATCGGCGTATCCATGGCAATCGCATGCACCATGAACTGCGCCTTGCCGCTCGGCGTTTTCCAGATCCGCTCGCGTGACGCCACGCCCAGATGGAAACCGCCAGGGTTCTTCAAACGCTCGTTGTAATCCGTGAATCCTTCGATCACTTGCGCGATGCCGTCGCGTATCAGCGCATAGTCCGCGGCGTGCGCGAGCCAATCCACTTTCTCGCTGCCAAGCGTCGCTTGCGCCATGCGCGCGACAATCGCAATCTCCGAGAGCAGATTCTCCGAAGCCGGCTTGTTCATGCCGTACGAGATGTGCACCATGCTCATCGAATCCTCGACGCTCACGCCTTGCGCCACGCCGTTCTGCAAGTCGATCTCGGTGCGCCCGAGCGTCGGCAGAATCAGCGCGTCGCGGCCATGCACGAGGTGGCTGCGGTTCAGCTTGGTGGTGATGTGCACGGTCAGATCGCACGAACGCATCGCTTCCCACGTGCGCGGCGTGTCGGGCGTCGCAATCGAAAAATTACCGCCCAAGCCGATGAACACCTTCACGCGGCCGTCGAGCATCGCCTGAATCGTATTGACGACGTCGAGTCCGTGCTCGCGCGGCGGCTCGAAATCGTAGACTTCGCCGAGCCGGTCGAGGAACGCCTGCGTCGGCCTTTCCTCGATGCCGACGGTGCGGTCGCCCTGCACGTTCGAGTGTCCGCGCACCGGGCACAGGCCCGCGCCGCGCCGGCCGATATTGCCGCGCATCATCATCAGATTCGACAGGATCTGCACCGTCGGCACCGAATTCTTGTGCTGCGTGAGGCCCATGCCCCACGTCGAAATCACGGCGCGCCCCTTCACGTAGATGTCGGCGAGCTTGAGCACGTCGTCGAACGGCACGCCTGATTCGGCGATGATGGTGTCCCAGCTTTCGGCGCGCAGATCGTCGGCGAACGCTTCGAAACCCGCCGTGTGCTCGGCGATGAACGCCACGTCCAGCACGCGTTCGAGACCGGAGACTTGCGCTTCGTCGTCGAGTTCGATCACGCGTTTGGCCACGCCCTTGATCAGCGCGAAATCGCCGCCGACTTTCGGCCGGATGAACACGGAGCTGATCTTAGTGCTGCCCATCGTCAGCATTTCCACCGGATGCTGCGGGCTCGCAAAGCGTTCGAGACCACGCTCCTTCAGCGGATTGATCGACACGATGGTGGCGCCGCGCTTCGCGCACTCACGCAGCTCGCCGAGCATGCGCGGATGGTTGGTGGCCGGATTCTGGCCGAAGATCAGCAGCGTGTCGGCGTGTTCGAAGTCGTCCAGCGTCACCGTTCCTTTGCCGATGCCGACCGTGTGCGGCAAGCCGCGGCTGGTTGCTTCGTGGCACATGTTCGAACAGTCGGGGAAGTTATTGGTGCCGTACATGCGCACGAACAACTGGTACAGGAACGCGGCTTCGTTGCTGGCGCGGCCCGAGGTGTAGAACGCGGCGTGGTCGGGATCGTCGAGGCGTTTCAGGTGAGCGGCGATCAGGTCGAACGCCTCGTCCCAGCCGATCGGCACGTAGCGGTCGCGCAGCGCGTCGTAGACGAGCGGGTCGGTCAGGCGGCCATGCTGTTCGAGTTCGAAGTCCGATTGCGTCATCAACTCGGCGACGCTGTGCTCCTCGAAGAACGCTGGCGTCACGCGCTTGCTGGTCGCCTCGGCGGCCACGGCCTTGACGCCGTTTTCGCAGAATTCGAAGGTGGATGCGTGCTCGCGATCCGGCCACGCGCAGCCGGGGCAGTCGAACCCGTCGGGCTGATTCTGTTTGAGCAGGGTGCGGTAGTTGCCGCCCGTCACCTTTTCCTTGATGAGGTTGATGGCGACGTACTTGAGCGCCCCCCAGCCGGCGGCGGGGTGGGTATAGGGCTCAATGCGAGGTTCGCTGCGACTTTCGGTCTTCTTCATGATGGTGCCGCTGGGTCAGGCCCGGATTAGGCTGTTAATGGGGGTAATGGCGGTTTACCCGATACCCGCAAGCCTACTGTGTTCCAAAAGGGCCGCAGCATACAGAAAAACACAAAGCCGAGGGATACAGTTGCCGGATTTTTGTCTTAGACTGGCGCTCCAGCCCACGCTTTTGTTCGACCCAGCCCCTTGAAACTGTACGAAAAGCTCGCCGATGAAATCTCGGAAGCCGTGCGCCGCGGCGTGTTCGCGGCCGGCGAACGGATTCTGTCGGTGCGCCAGGCGAGCCAGCAGCACGGCGTCAGCATCAAGACGGTGCTGCATGCGTACGCGTTGCTGGAAAGCCGGGGAATTGTCGAGACTCGTCCGCAGTCCGGCTATTTCGTGCGCGACGCGTCGGCGCGGGCAGCAGCGCCCGGCGAGCCGCGTCTGGCTCACCCGCCCGCGCTCGCGACGCCGCCGGTCGCCGCCACGGTGGACGTGAGCCGCCTCGTGCTGTCGACGCTGCGCAGTATCCGGGCGCACGACGCCGTGCCGTTCGGCTCGCCCTATCCCGACCCGTCGCTGTTTCCGTGGCGGCGCATCAACCAGTACGCGAACGCGATTGCCCGCCGCCACGCGAGCTGGAACCTGATCGACGACCTGCCGCCCGGCAACCCGGAGCTGATCCGGCAGATCGCGCGGCGCTATGCCGAGCACGGCGTGCCGGTCGATCCCGGCGAAATCGTCATCACGCTCGGCGCGACCGAGGCGATCAATCTCAGCCTGCAGGCGGTCGCGCGGCCTGGTGACACGGTGGCCGTCGAATCGCCGACCTATTACGCGATGCTCCACGCCATCGAGCGCCTGGGCATGCGTGCGATCGAGGTGGCGACGCATCCGGTTGACGGCATCGACATCGAAGCGCTCACGCGGGTAATCGCCGAACAGAAGATCGCCGCGTGCATGGTAATGCCGAACTTCCAGAATCCGCTCGGTTTCCAGATGAGCGACGCGCGCAAGCGGCAACTGGTCGAGCTGCTCGCCGCGCACGAGATTCCGGTAATCGAGAACGACGTCTATCAGGAGTTGTATTTCGGCGAGTCGCGGCCTTCGACTCTGAAGAGCTTCGATACGCAAGGGCTGGTGCTGCATTGCGCATCGTTTTCCAAAAGCCTGAGCGCGTCGTACCGGATCGGCTGGGCGTTGCCCGGACGCTATCGCGCGCAGGTCGAGAAGCTGAAGTTTCTCAACACGCTGACTACGCCCTCGGTGCCGCAGGTCGCGGTCGCCGACTATTTGCGCCAGGACAGCTACGACCGGCATCTGCGGCATCTGCGCAAGATCTACCGGCAGCAGGCGAGCATCATGACGGCGATGGTGCAGCGCTTCTTTCCGGCCGGCACGCGCATGTCGGCGCCGCGCGGCGGCTACGTGCTCTGGGTGGAGTTGCCCGAGCGGGTCGATTCGATGCGGCTGTATCAGGCGGCGCTCGCGCGCGGCATCACGGTAGGTCCGGGCATGATGTTCTCGACGCGCAACGATTACCGTCACTTTATCCGCCTGAACTACAGCTATCCGTGGACGTCGCAGACTGAAGCCGCGTTGAAGACACTGGGCGAACTGGTCACGCACATGGCGTGAGAGCGCGAGGAGACATTCACCATGGAAGACGATGAACTCGATCCGGTGCTGGTCGCCGTGTTGACGCAACTTTGGCGCGCGCATCGGGAAAGACCTGGCGGCGTATGGTCGCTTGCCAAACTGTCGAAGCAGGCCGGTGTGCCGATGAGCGGTTTGCGCCGGCACTTGACGGCGCTCGTCGATGGCGGCCTGGTGGAGACCACCTTCAGCGAAGAGGGCACGGGGGCGGCGCGTTTGAGCGAACTCGGCGAAGAGCTGTGCGCTGAGCTGTTCGGCGACGGAGACGGCGTGGCGCCCGATGAGAATCAGGCTGACCCGCCGCCGAAGCTTCACTGAGCTTCACTCAGCTTCACAGAAACACGCCGCGCGCGTTACCTGGGCGGCGGCAGGAACTTCAGCAGGGCATCGGTCACGGCCTGCGGCTGTTCCTCGGCGACCCAATGTCCGGCGCCTTCGATCTGCACGGGCTGGACGTTAGTCGCGACATGGCGGAGTTCTTCACCGACGATCGGCCCGAGGCTGCCTGCTCCACCGATGCCGAGCACGGGCATGGTGAGCTTGTGTTGCGCGAATACCTGGTTCTGCCTGGCATCGGCGGGAAACGCGCGATAGTACTCGAAGCCCGCGCGCAGCGCGCCCGGCATCGCATATTCGCGAGCGTAGGTTTCCTCGACGTCATTCGTGAAGGCGCGCGAGTTGACCGCCTCCGAATTGTGAAACCACTTGAGGTATTCCAACTCGCGGCCCGCGATCAACATCTCCGGCAAATCCTGCACCGCGTAAAAGCGGAAGTGCCACGTACGCGGCATCTGCACGATCTGATCCCATGGGTCGATGCCGGGCAGGGGCACGTCGAGAATCGCAACCGAGCGCACTTCGTCCGGATGTTGCGCGGCGTAGGCGTAAGCGACCATGCCGCCCATGTCGTGGCCGATCACGTTGACCTGCGGGCCCAGATTCAATTGCGCGACCAGCGCGTGGATGTCTTCGGCGATATTGGCTTTTTCGTAGCCGGTGGCCGGTTTCGCGGTGTCGCCGAGACCGCGTAGATCCGGTGCGAGCACGGTATAGCCGCGCGCCACCAGTTGCGGCATCACGAAGCGCCACATGAACGAGGTCGAGCCCCAGCCGTGCAGCAGCACGATCGGCGTGCCGTGCCCCATGGCCAGCAGATAGTGGTAGCGCACGCCGTTCACGTCGATCTTGCCGTCGTGGATGTTCGCGGCGGCGGTGGCCAGCGCGGGGGCATTCGACGCGAGCGCGAGCGATGCGGTGGCGCCCGCACCGGTTTCAGCGCTATGCGCGGCCGGTACGGCAGCCGCTAATGACAGCGCCGCAGCCAGCCAGGCGGAGATTAGTTTGAGACGCATGATGGTTCTCAGAGAAAAAGCGGCACCCGCCAGGCAGTCCTCGCTTGAAGACCTGGTGCTGAAGCAGCGTGGCGATGCCGGGTGGTGCGGTGGCAGGTGCGGCGGGCCGCGGAAAACGGCCCGCCGCGCGAGTGCGTACCTGCGCGCGTTTTTAGAGTTGGCTCATACCACCGTCGGCGATGATTTCCGTGCCGACGATAAAGGCCGATTCCGGCGCGCTCAGATGCAGCACGGTCGAGGCGATTTCTTCCGGCGTGCCGAAGCGGCCGAGCGGAATCTGACCGACGATCTGCGCCGCGGTGGCTTCGAGGGTGGCGGCGTCGAGACCGAGCTTGCCGTACAGCGGCGTCTCAACCGGGCCGGGGCTCACCACGTTCACACGCACGCCTTGCGGCAGCAATTCCGCCGACAGCGTCTTCGCGAGCGAAATCACCGCGGCCTTGCTCGCCGCATACACCGAAGAAGCCGGCATGCCGATACGCGCGTTGATCGAACCGTTGATGACGATCGAGGCGCCGCGATTGAGCAACGGCAACAGGGCTTGAATCTGGAAGTAGGGGCCTTTGACGTTGGTGTTGAACGTGACATCCCAGAGAGCTTCGTCAACGTCCGGGAACGGTGCGAATTTCGCGGTGCCGGCATTGATGAATACCGCGTCCAGACGCAGGCCGGCGGCGCTGATCGCGGCCGCCAGTTCGCGCGCCGAACTGATCGAGCCGGCGTCGTTACGTACGGCGACAGCTTCTCCGCCGAGCGCGGTGCGGGCGGTTTCGAGCGCGGCGGCGTCGCGCCCGGTGATGACGACACGAGCGCCTTCATCGGCGAAGGCCTTGGCTGCTGCGAAACCGATGCCGCTGCTGCCGCCGGTGACGAGTACGGTTTTACCTTGGAAGCGAGTCATTCTGTTTCTCCGAAAGAGTGTTGCGGGTTGGTGATGAGGATATTGCGCCCAAGCTACGCGCTTGCCGTACCACTTTCTCGATGCACTCGTTCGAAGATATCGAACATGTTTCCTATCTCTGCGCGCCTTTCTGCATCTGTGCCGGGGCCAGCATGGCGACGCCACAGAACCAGCCGCCGTCGGGCGGCGCATAGCGCCATCGGCTGCTGGTCTCCTTGAGCACGGTGGAACACTGCTCAGCCACCTCGATCCCGGGATTGGCCGCCGTGCATTGACGCATCGCCACGGCGGTCCGCGGTACCGGCGGGGCGAACGCCGTGGGCGCCGTGGGCTGCGCATCCGGCTCGGCTGGTGTCGCGGGCACAGACGGTCTTGCGGCCTGCATGCTGTCGATCAACCTCTGCAATTCCCCGATGCGCGTCGCATACCACGTCCCAAGACACGCCAGATCTCGGCAATTGGCTTCCCGCCACGCCCACCTGGTGTCGCTGTCGTTGAGAAAGGCACGCCGGTTGGTGACCCGCCGCCGTGCTTTCCAGTACAGTTGTCCTAGCGTGTCGTCGAGTTTCGACAGCGCGGGGTCGTTGCAGATCATCTTTTCGGTCAGCGAGCGTCCCCGGTGGCAGTCGAAGCTGGCGGCGTGAGCGGGGGAATGCGCGAGCAGCAGGGCGGCGATCAGAAGCGTTCGGTGGATTGTCATGGCGGTCCCGACAGTGCATGGTTTTTCGTGCCATGGATGATCGGGCGAGTTGCCCGGGCACGGACGCCCGAACAACGCGTGACTTTGGGTGGGTGGTTACCGGATGTTGCGCGGCGAAAATGAGAGAAAGCGGGAGAAAGAATGAAACAACATCTCGTTCGATATCTTTGCGCGGCGGCCGGCACGCTGGCATTGCCGGCCGTGGCTTCCGCGCAGTTGCAGGCCTATACCAACGGCACGGTGAACGTGCGCGCGGGCCCCGCGCCGGACTATCCGGTCGTCACGCAGTTGCCGGGCGGTTTCCCGGTCAGCGTGATGGGTTGCATCAGCAACTATCAATGGTGCGACGTCGCGGCGCCCAACCTGCGCGGCTGGGTGTATGCGGCGCGGCTCAGCTATCCCTAGCAGGGCAGCAATGTGCCGGTGATGAACTACGGCGTGGTGATTGGCCTGCCGATCGTGACGTTCTCCGTCGGCACGTACTGGGACAACTAT
>DASVNP010000470.1:0-12814 GCA_036383775.1 Paraburkholderia sp.
TCGGCGGTATGACCCGCATGCCGAAGGTGCAGGAAAAGGTTAAGGAATTCTTCGGCAAGGATCCGCGCCGTGACGTGAACCCGGACGAAGCCGTGGCCGTTGGCGCCGCGATTCAAGGCCAGGTTCTGTCGGGCGACCGCAAGGACGTTCTGCTGCTCGACGTGACCCCGCTGTCGCTCGGCATCGAAACGCTCGGCGGCGTGATGACGAAGATGATCAACAAGAACACCACGATCCCGACCAAGCACGCACAGGTCTACTCGACGGCTGACGACAATCAGAGCGCCGTGACGATCAAGGTGTTCCAGGGCGAGCGCGAAATGGCAGCGGGCAACAAGCTGCTGGGCGAGTTCAATCTGGAAGGCATTCCGCCGGCACCGCGCGGCACGCCGCAGATCGAGGTGAGCTTCGACATCGACGCAAACGGCATCTTGCACGTCGGCGCGAAAGACAAGGCGACCGGCAAGGAAAACCGCATCACGATCAAGGCCAACTCGGGTCTGTCCGAAGCCGAAATCGAGAAGATGGTGAAGGACGCCGAAGCGAACGCGGAAGAAGACCACAAGCTGCGTGAACTGGCCGATGCCCGCAACCAGGGCGACGCGCTGGTCCACAGCACGAAGAAGGCGCTCACCGAATACGGCGACAAGCTGGAAGCCGGCGAGAAGGAAAAGATCGAAGCCGCGCTGAAGGACCTCGAAGACACGCTGAAGAGCGGTTCGAGCGACAAGGCGGACATCGAAGCCAAGATCGAAGTGGTGGCCACGGCCTCGCAGAAGATGGGCGAAAAGATGTATGCCGACATGCAGGCCGCGCAAGGTGCGGAAGCTGCGGCAGCGGGCGCGGCAGGCGCGGGCGCTTCGACTGGTGGGGCGAGCCAGCAGCAGGACGACGTGGTCGACGCCGAGTTCATGGAAGTCAAGAAAGACTAAAGCCAGGTCGTATTTCGACCGTAAAGCCGCGCACAGCGATGTGTGCGGCCCGGCTGCATAAGGAGTTGCGCCTTGTCGGGCGACAGCAACGTGCAAGAGCGGTTATCACGCCTGGCGAGCCTCTTGGGGCTCTCCGGGCACATTTGTTTTATGGAGGGCGTTGTTTTTTGCCGCGTTCGAGCGGCATGAAACGGCGTCCGGACGAGTCGTGAGACTCCAGCATTCAAGAGGAGCCACCGCGCTGCATTGCGCGAGTGGCGCTGAACCGATATGGCGAAACGGGATTACTACGAGGTTCTGGGCGTCGCGAAGAACGCGAGCGACGACGAAATCAAGAAGGCTTATCGCAAGCTGGCGATGAAGCACCACCCCGACCGCAATCCGGGCAACAAGGATGCGGAAGAGCATTTCAAAGAGGTGAAGGAAGCCTATGAAATGCTGTCGGACTCGCAAAAGCGTGCCGCGTACGATCAGTACGGCCACGCGGGCGTCGATCCGAATATGGGCGGCGCCGGCGCGCAAGGTTTCGGCGGCTTTGCCGATGCATTCGGCGATATTTTCGGCGACATCTTCGGCCAGGCGGCCGGTGGCGCCGCGCGCGGCGGCGGACGTGCCGGCCCGCAGGTGTATCGCGGCGCCGATCTGCGCTACAGCATGGAAATCACGCTGGAACAGGCCGCTCATGGCTACGACACGCAGATTCGCGTGCCGAGCTGGGTCTCGTGCGAAGTCTGTCACGGCTCGGGCGCCAAGCCCGGCACCAAGCCGGAAACCTGCCCGACCTGTAGCGGTTCGGGTTCGGTGCGCATGTCGCAGGGCTTTTTCAGCATCCAGCAGACCTGCCCGAAGTGCCACGGCTCGGGCACCTATATTCCCGACCCGTGCGGCCACTGCCATGGCGCGGGCAAGGTGAAGGAAACCAAGACCCTGGAAGTGAAGATTCCGGCCGGCATCGACGACGGCATGCGGATCCGCTCCGCCGGCAATGGCGAGCCGGGCATCAATGGCGGACCGTCAGGCGATCTGTACGTCGAGATTCACATCAAGCAGCACTCGGTGTTCGAGCGCGACGGCGACGATCTGCATTGCCAGATGCCGATTCCGTTCACCACCGCGGCGCTCGGCGGCGAGATCGAAGTGCCGACGCTCGCGGGCCGCGCCAGCTTTACGGTGCCGGAAGGCACGCAATCGGGCAAGACGTTCCGTCTGCGTGGCAAGGGCATCAAGGGTCTGCGTTCGAGCATTGCCGGCGATCTGTACGTGCACGTGCAAGTCGAAACGCCGGTCAAGCTCACCGACCCGCAGCGCGACCTGCTCAAGCAGTTCGAAAAGGCGCTGGTCGAGGGTGGCGCGCGGCATAGCCCGCAAAGCAAGAGCTGGTTTGACCGGGTGAAGAGCTTCTTCGATTAATGGCAGTTTGAAGTTGGCGGTAAGCATGACGGCAGATGAGCGCGGCGCAGTATTCGCGCTGCTTGACGATTGCGACGCGACGGCGGCGCGCCGTTCGAGTCGTCTGTATACGGGTTTCATGCATGAACGGGTGTGTGCGGACGCCGCGCAACTCGACCATGTGTGCGAGGCCGTCGCTGCGGATACACGGCGTGGTTTGCATGCCGTTGTGCTCGCCGACTATGAATTTGGCCGGCATCTTCTCGATGGAGATGCGCAGCGGTCTTCGACAACGCAGCGTGGCGATGCCACGCTGCGTTTTTTATTGTTCGAACGCTGCGAGAAGCGCTCGCGTGAAGAGGTCGACGCGTGGCTCGTGGCGCGCGATGGCGGCGCGGCCGAACCCTCGGTGGCGGGCACCGCCAACGTGCGCGCGAGCGTCGATCCGGCGCAATTCGGCGCGGCGATCGACGCGATTCACGCGGCCCTGCGCGCGGGCGATTCCTATCAGGTCAACTACACGTATCGGCTCGGTTTTGATGTATTCGGCTCGCCCACGGCGCTGTACCGTCGGCTGAGGGCGCGGCAGCCGGTCCCGTATGGCGCGCTGATCGCGTTGCCGGACGGCAACTGGGTGCTGTCGTGTTCGCCGGAGCTATTCATCGAGAAGCAGGGCGAGCGCTTGCGCGCACGGCCGATGAAAGGCACGGCGCCGCGCTTCGACGATCCGTTGGCCGACCGGCGCTCAGCCGAATTCCTCGGCAACGATCCGAAAAACCGCGCCGAAAACGTGATGAACGTCGACCTGCTGCGCAACGATCTGTCGCGGGTGGCGCAAACGGGCTCGGTCAAGGTGCCGGCATTGTTTTCGGTCGAACCGTACGCTTCGGTTTGGCAGATGACGTCGACCGTGCATGCGACGTTGCGCAGCGGCATGTCCTTTGCGGGCATCCTGCGAGCGTTGTTTCCGTGCGGGTCGATCACGGGCGCGCCGAAGCATCGGACGATGCAGTTGATAGACGAACTGGAAAGCACTCCGCGTGGGCTTTACACCGGCGCGATCGGCTGGCTCGATGCGCCTTGTGCGGGTGACCACACCAATGACGCAACCAGGCCCGCGTCCTTTGTCAACGAAACCGGCTGTGGCGACTTCTGCCTGTCCGTGGCAATCCGCACGCTGACGTTGAACCCTGCCCCGCAGACTGGCCAACTGCAAGGCACGATGGGTGTCGGCGCCGGTATCGTGCTCGACAGCATCGCCGCCGACGAATTTGCGGAGTGCCAATTGAAGGCGAGCTTTCTGACCGGCGCCGAGCCGGGTTTCGAACTATTCGAGACAATGTACGCGACGCGGGAAGAGGGCGTGCGGTATCTGACACGCCATCTTGCACGGCTCTCGTCGAGCGCGGCTGCGCTTGGCTTCAGACTCGACGACTTGGACGCCGTCCACGCGCAGATTGCGGCGACGTGCGCGTCGCTGCCGGCGCAAACTCCGCATCGTATGCGGCTCGCGCTGAGCAAAAACGGCGCGGTGCAAATTACTGCCGCGGTGTTGACCCCGTTAGCCGAGCCGACGGTCGGCGTGCTGCTCGGTTCCGATCATGCCTTCTCCGTAACCGACGCTAACGACCCGTTGCTGCACCACAAAACCACGCGCCGAGCCGAATTCGATCGCGGCTGGCGCGAAGCCGAGGCGAAGGGCGCGTTCGATACGTTGTTTTTCAACGAGCAAGGTGAACTGACAGAGGGCGGTCGATCGAATATATTTGTGAAGCTGGCCGGACGCTGGTGGACGCCGCCCCTTGCGTCGGGCGTGCTGCCCGGTGTGATGCGAAGCGTTTTACTTGAGGCAACGTCGGGACTGCAAGCGGCGGAACGTGTGCTGACCCGGACCGACCTGCAAAACGCCGAAGCGCTGATGGTGTGCAATGCGTTGCGCGGCGCGGTGCCGGCGCGGATTGTGGACTGAGAAAGGGGAAATCGGCGGGAGAGCGTGCCGCTACCGTAGCAGGCGGTGCAGGCTCCCCGCGGGGCCTTCAGCTGTGCAGAACATGCAGCAAGCGGCCCATCCAGCCGCTCAGGCGCGCTTGCCAGGTGAATTCCCGCGCGTCATGCGGTACGGTGGCGTGGTCGCGGATTCCCGCTACATCGATCAGGCAAATTGGGCTCATGGTGGTCTCTCTTCGGCTCGCGGCGGAACCGCGTTAACAGGTAGACGAAGATAACCAACCAGCTTTGCATCCGAAATCGGATTGCTCTCAAAACGGGCAAGAAGGCGCCCGTTCTGGCGGAGTCGTTATTGAATGAAACTTAGAAGGTGTGTTCCGGACCAGGAAACGAACCGTCCTTCACCGCGCTCACATACGCTTCCACGGCCGCCTGAATACTCGGCTGCCCCTGCATGAAATCCTTCACGAAGCGGGGACGCTTGCCCGGGAAAATCCCCAGCATGTCGTGCAGCACCAGCACCTGACCCGAACAATCCAGACCCGCGCCGATGCCGATCGTCGGAATGCGCAACTGCTTCGTGACGCCACTCGCGAGCAGCGTCGGAATCGCTTCCATCACGATCAATTGCGCGCCGGCCTCCTGGACGGCGAGCGAGTCGCGCAGCAGCTGGGTTGCGCCTGCCTCGGTCTTACCCTGCACCTTGAAGCCGCCGAACGCATGCACCGACTGCGGCGTCAGCCCGACGTGCGCGCACACGGGAATCGAGCGCTCCACCAGGAAACGCACGGTGTCCGCCAGCCATTCGCCGCCCTCGAGTTTCACCATCTGCGCACCCGCGCGCATCAACTCCACAGAGCTTTTGAACGCGTCTTCCGGCGTGCCGTAGGTGCCGAACGGCAGATCGGCCACGATCAGCGCTGTGGGCCGCGCACGCGCCACGCTGGCCGTGTGATACGCGATATCAGCGAGCGACACGGGCAGGGTGGTTGTCTGCCCTTGCAGCACGTTACCGAGCGAATCGCCGATCAGCAGTACATCGACGCCCGCGCGATCGAGCAGCGCGGCGAAGCTGGCGTCGTAGCAGGTGAGCATGGCGATTTTTTCGCCGGCGTCACGCATTGCCTGCAGTTTCGGCACGGTGATGGCGTTCCGGCTCGTTTCCTGCAAATAGGTCATGGGTCAATCCGTTGGAAAAATGAGGTAGCTGCGCCGCTTAAAGCGACGTGCCTTTGACAAAGAATTCCTTGCGGCCGCGCATGGTCTCGATGCGTTCGGTGAGTAGCGCGAGGTCCGCGTCGGAGTCGAGCGGATTCAGGTGTTCGGCGTTCACCGTCAGCACGGGAGCGCCGTCGTAGTGATAGAAAAACTCGTTGTACGCGTCGCACAGCGCGCTCAGATACGCGTCTGAAATTTGCAGTTCCATCGGCACCGCGCGCTTCTGAATGCGGGCAAACAGGACCTCGGGACTGGCCTGCAGATAGACCACGAAATCGGGCGCCGGCGCGCTGGTCTCAAGCCGCGCGGCGAGGGCGCGGTATAGGTGCCACTCGTCTTCCTGCAGCGTCAGGCGCGCGAAGATGTCGTTCTTCTGCGTCATGAAATCGGCGATCAGCGGCGTACCCGACAGATGCGCCGCGCTGACGTCCTGCGCCTGCTGCGCGCGTTGCAACGCGAAGTGCAGCTGTGCGGGCAGCGCGTAGCGTGCGGTGTCGCGATAAAAGCGTTCGAGAAAGGGATTGTCCTGAGGGCGCTCGAACAGTTCGTGCATCGACCAGCGCTGAGCGAGGCGGCGCGCAAGTGACGTCTTGCCGACACCGATCGGCCCTTCGATCGCGATATAGCCGAACGGAGGCCGCAGTTGCGGCGCGGTGACAGTGAGCGGCGCCGTATTCATTCGCCGCGGCCCTTGCCATTCGAGGCGTCACAGTCGGTCAATGCATTGAGCATAGGGCACTGGCATGGCCCCTTCACTTTTTCGATGCGCTGGTCGCTCACGCCGCTGAGCAGCGCCTCAGCGCGGCCATGTCGCGGGATGACCAGCGCCGCGTCGATCTCGACGAGCGGCACCAGCACGAACGCGCGTTCGGTCAGGCGTGGATGCGGCACGATCAGATCGGCTTCGTCGATGGATTGATCGCCAAACAGCAGGATGTCCAGGTCGAGCGTACGCGGCGCATTGCGAAATGGCCGTTCGCGGCCGAACTGATGCTCGATCTTGTGACAGAGCGCCAGCAGATGACGCACGGGGAGCGTGGTGTCGAGCTTCACGACACAGTTGAAATAATCGTCACCGCCCGCGTCGATCGGGGCAGTGCGATACAGGCTCGACTTGGCGAGCACGGTGATGGTGTGCTGTTGTGCGAGACACACCACCGCGTCTTTCAGGGTCTGGCGCGCGTCCCCGAGATTCGCGCCGAGGCCGAGATAAGCAACCGTCATGGCATTACTTCCTGCAACTATCGTTCGACGGCTTCAGCGAATATCGCCTCAGTCTTCGTGCGAGCCGTCGTGGCCCGCGTCGTTGGCTGTGCGTTCGGCTGGCGTGCCGCCCTCCAATCCGTCGCCCGCGCTGCGGTTTCTGGCGCCACTGCTGCGCCGCCGACGTTTTCTGGGGCTTCGGTCCTTCCCGCCTTGCGTGAGCAATGCCTCACGTGCGGCGATGTCTCCTTCTATGAACTCCGTCCACCACGCGCCAACCGACTCATCGAGTTCGCCTGATTCGCAGCGTAACAGGAGGAAATCATACCCCGCTCTAAATCTTTGGTGTTCCAGCAGCTTCAGCGCGCTTCTTCCGGAGCGTTTTTCGAGGCGCAACTGCAGGCCCCAGATCTCACGCATATCCGACGAGAAGCGCTTGTGGATCGCCAGCTTCTCGGTTTGCATGTCGAGCACGTCGTCCATCGCGCGATGCAATGCGGGTACCGGATACTCGCCGTCCGCCTCGAATTTTTGCCAGCGCTGCTGCACGTCGTGCCACAACAGCGTGGCGAACAGGAAACCCGGCGACACGGGTTTGCCGGCGCGCACGCGGGCATCCGTGTTGTTCAGCGCCAGCGAGATGAATTTCTCGCCGATGGGCTGCTCCAGCACCACGTCGAGCAAGGGCAGCAGGCCATGATGCAGGCCTTCCTGGCGCAGCCGTTTCAAACACGCGAGCGCATGGCCCGACAGCAACAGCTTGAGCGTCTCGTCGAACAGGCGCGCGGCAGGCACGTTGTTGATCAGATCGGCCATTTTGGCGATCGGCGCGCGGGTGCTTTCCTCGATCTCGAAGCCGAGCTTCGCGGCAAAACGCACCACGCGCAGCATGCGCACCGGATCTTCGCGGTAACGCGTGGCCGGGTCGCCGATCATGCGCAAGAGACGCGCGCGCATGTCGGCCATGCCGTTGTGATAATCCAGCACGGTTTCCGTGGCCGGATCGTAGTACATCGCGTTGATCGTGAAGTCGCGCCGCGTGGCGTCTTCGTGCTGTTCGCCCCACACGTTGTCGCGCAGCACGCGCCCGCTCGCGTCCACCGCATGGGTGCGGCGGTCGAGCTCGTCGCGCTTGAGGCGGCGCGGCGGCGGCGCGTCTGCCGCGGGCGGATCGACCAGCGCGCGGAACGTGGAGGTTTCGATGATTTCCTGGCCGAACTGCACGTGCACGATCTGAAACCGGCGGCCGATAATGCGCGCGCGGCGGAACAGCTTCTGCACCTGTTCGGGCGTGGCGTCGGTGGCGACGTCGAAGTCTTTCGGCTTGATGCCGAGGAGCAGATCGCGCACCGCCCCGCCGACGATAAACGCACGGTGCCCCGCCTGCTGCAGACCTTCGGTCACGCGAATCGCGTTCCTCGAAATCAGCGTGGGATCGATGCCGTGCACGTCGTGCGGAATGATCACCGGCACGTCCGGGTCGCGCACGGTTTTGGCGGCCACGCCGGCGCCGGACCGGGCGGGCTTGCAGCGCGCCTTGCTGGCGCTGGACATGGTGTGCGCCGGTGCGTTGCCGGTCGGGTTTGCTTCGGCTTCGTCGGGCGCGGTGTCGTCAGCGGGCGCCGCGTCCTGGCCGAATAGCTTGCGGATAAGTTTTTTGATCACGAGGGTTGAAAGAGTTCGAGGATGCGCCAGCCTTTGGCCTGCGCATGGGCGCGCAATGTGTCGTCCGGATTGGTCGCGATCGGGTCGGTGACTTTTTCGAGCAACGGGATGTCGTTGTGCGAATCGCTATAGAAATAGCTGTGCTCGAAGTCGCCCCACTTTTTGCCGAGCGAGGCGAGCCACGCTTCGGTGCGCACGATCTTGCCTTCCTTGTAGCTCGGCGTGCCGGTCGGGCGGCCGGTGTACGGCGAATGCGGCTGGCCGTCGACGGTTTCCGCTTCGCAGGCGATCAGCGCGTCGACGCCGAAGGCCTGGGCGATCGGGCGGGTAATGAATTCGTTGGTGGCGGTCACCACGCAGCACAGGTCGCCGGCCTCACGGTGCTGCTTCACCAGCTCCACGGCGACCGGAAAGATGGCCGGCGTGATGACTTCGTGCATGTACTGCGCGTGAAGCTCCGCGAGCTCGGCGCGCGTGTACTTCGCGAGCGGCGTGAGCATGGTGATCAGATAGGCGTGAATGTCGAGCTTGCCGGCTTTGTAGTCGGCGAAAAAGCGGTCGTTTTCACGGGCGAAATTGTCGGCGTCGACCATGCCTTGTTTCACCATGAAGCGGCCCCATTCGTGGTCGCTGTCGGTGGGGATGAGCGTGTGGTCGAGGTCGAAGAGTGCGAGGTTAGCCATGGGGGCCTATTTTACTTGATGCGGCGGGAGACTGACCCGAAGCACCGTGCGAGCCCGGCGCGAGAGGCGCGCCGCGCCGTTCGTCGGCGTCGGGCGAAGCGAGCATGGTGCGCAACAGCGGCAGCGTGACCGCGCGTTTCTGTTCGAGCGAAAAGCGGTCGAGCGCGTCGAGCAGCGCCATCAAGCTCGGCATGTCGCGGCGAAAGTGCGTGAGCAGGTAAGCCGGCACGTCGTCGGCGAGCATGATGCCACGCTCGCGTGCCGCGTGTTTCAGCACGGCCGCTTTGCGATCATCCGGCAGCGGCGCCAGATGGAACACGAGACCCCAGCCGAGGCGCGTGCGCAAATCCTCGCGCACCGTCATGCCGATCGGCGGCGCGTTGCCCGCGGCGACCAGCGCGCTCGTTGGGTGCGCGCGCACCTCGTTGAAGAGGTTAAAGACGGCGATCTGCTGGGCGGCCGACAGGCCGTCGCAATCGTCGATGGCGTAGAGCGCGACGCGCGGGTCGAAGCTGAACGCTGCGAGGCTGCTTTGCGGGCCGGCGAAGCGTGCGTGACCCGGCGGCGCTTCGTGCACGAGCGCCTGCAGCAGATGCGTGCGGCCGCTGCCGGACTCGCCCCAGATGTAGAAGGTGCGATCGGCGACCGGCCCGGCGGCGAGCGCGTTGTCGAGCTCACGCAGGCGCGTCACCAGCTCGGCATTGGCGCCGGCGAAGAAATTGTCGAATGTCGATGGCGGCGGGGTGCCGAGATCGAGCGTCAGTTGACGAAGCACAGTAGGTGATTGCCGAAAATGAGGCTAAACCGCAATGGGCCCGGACCTCGGGCCCTGAATAATCAATGCGAGCAGTCAGTTGTTATATAGCGTGCTCGTCAGATAGCTTTGACGCAACTCGCGCACGGCGACGGACAGGATCGCGCTGACCGGCAGCGCGATCAGCACGCCGAAAAAGCCGAACAGCTGGCCGAACGCGAGCAGCGCGAAGATGACCGCGAGCGGGTGCAGGCCGATTCGCTCGCCCACGAGGCGCGGCGTGAGATAAAAGCTCTCCACGATCTGACCGAGGCCGTAAATCAGCGCGACCGCGCCAAAGCCATACCAGCTGCCGAACTGCAGCAGCGCCGCGACCAGCGCCAGCCCGAGGCCAGTTGCAAAGCCGACGTACGGGATAAACACCGCGAGCCCCGTAAAAATGCCCACCGGCAAGGCAATCTCGAAGCGGGCGATGGTCAGCGCAATCGCATAGTACGCCGCCAGCACGCCCATCACGAGCAACTGGCCGCGCAGGTATTGCGACAGCATCTGATCCATGTCGCGAGCGAGTTGCAGCGTCTTGTCGAGCCAGCGGCGCGGCACCACGATCTGCGCCCGGGCGAGCATGCGGTTCCAGTCGTACAGCAGATAGAACAGCACGAGCGGCACCAGCACGAGGTTGCCGACCACCGTCACCATCACGTTGCCGCTCGTGCGAATGTACGTCCATGCATACACCGCGACGGTTTGCGCGCTGCCTTCCAGCTGCCCCATCACGAGATCGCGGATGCTGGCGAAATCGAGCGAATCGGCAAGGCCCAGCATGGCCAGCTTGGGTTGCAGCCACGCATTGACGTGCGCAAACAACACCGGCACCTGTTGCCGCAATTGCGGCGCCTCCTTCTGGATGACCGCGAGCACCATCAGCACGAGCAGCGTCAGCACCAGCGTGAAGAGCAGCATCATCACCAGGGCCGCCAGAGCGCGCGGCACGCGCCGGCGTACCATCCAGGCGACACCTGGCTGCAGGATGTAAGCGAGAATCGCGCCGAGGAGAAACGGCGTGAGGACCGGACTGAGCAGCCAGAGCAGGATGCCGACCCCCAGCGCGATGGCCACCCAGATGATGGCGCGGCGCTGCACGGGTGTCACAATCGAGGAATTCTCTTGCAAAATGGTTTCCCTGGTGTCGTCGGAACCGGACAATACAATTCCAGCCAGTCGGCCGGCAACTCTGTATGGGACCAGAGTAAGCGCTGAAGCGCCAACTCTGGATCGGCAACTGTGTATGGGACCGGAGTAGGCGCTGAAGCGCCAACTCCGGGTCGGCATCGGGTAAAATCGCATTTTACCGACCTTCTCGCTCTTCCCCATGAATCAACCGAAATCCGCCCCAGACTCCCAAGGCTTGTCGTATCGCGACGCCGGCGTGGACATCGACGCGGGCGACGCCCTTGTCGACGCGATCAAGCCCTTTGCCAAAAAGACGATGCGCGACGGCGTGCTGGGCGGCATCGGCGGATTCGGCGCGCTGTTCGAGGTGCCGAAGAAGTACGAGGAGCCGGTGCTGGTGTCCGGCACCGACGGCGTCGGCACCAAGCTGCGTCTTGCCTTTCAACTGAACAAACACGACACCGTCGGCCAGGATCTGGTGGCGATGAGCGTGAACGACATTCTCGTGCAGGGCGCCGAGCCGCTGTTCTTCCTCGATTATTTCGCCTGCGGCAAGCTGGACGTCGGCACGGCGGCCACGGTCGTGAAGGGCATCGCACATGGCTGCGAACTGTCGGGCTGCGCGCTGATCGGCGGCGAAACGGCGGAAATGCCGGGCATGTACCCTGATGGTGAGTACGATCTGGCCGGTTTCGCGGTCGGCGCGGTGGAAAAGAGCAAGATTATCGACGGCAGCACGATCGCCCCGGGCGACGTGGTGCTGGGTCTGGCTTCGAGCGGCATCCATTCGAACGGTTTTTCGCTGGTGCGCAAGATCATCGAGCGCGCCCAACCCGACCTGAATGCGGATTTCGACGGCCGTTCACTTGCCGACGCGCTGATGGCGCCCACGCATATCTACGTGAAGCCGTTGCTGGCGTTGATGCAGCAGATCACCGTCAAGGGCATGGCGCACATCACGGGCGGCGGTCTGGTCGAAAATATTCCGCGCGTGCTGCGCGAAGGCCTGACGGCTGAGCTGGATCACAAGGCATGGCCGATGCCGCCGCTGTTCTCGTGGCTGCAACAGCACGGCGGCGTGGCGGATGCGGAAATGCACCGCGTGTTCAACTGCGGTATCGGCATGGCAGTGGTGCTGTCCGCGGCGGATGCCGACGCGGCAATCGGTCTGCTGTCCGCTGCCGGTGAACAGGTCTGGAAAATCGGCGTGATTCGCGAAAGCGCGGCCGGTGAAGCTCAGACGGTCGTGGTCTAAAGGCCGGGGCCTGCGCGGCGTGCGAGTATGAAGCGCCGCGCGGGCTCAATGCCTTAATGTTTTAAAGCAGCAGGGCTTCAAGGCATTTCCCAAAGCAGGGCGTCAAAGCAGCGCTTCAATCTCTTCAAGCACCCGCGCCGTCGCGTGCGGATCGCAACAGTCCACCACCACCCGCTCCGTCATGCTCCGCAGCCATGTGAGCTGCCGCTTGCACAACTGCCGGGTCGCAAAGACGCCCTTGTCACGCATGGTCGAATGGTCGACGGCGCCGTCCAGATACTCCCAGACCTGCCGATAGCCTACGCAGCGCATGGACGGCATCTCGGGCAGCAAATCGCCGCGTTCGCGCAACTTCACCACCTCATCGACGAAACCGCCGGCCAGCATGGCGTCGAAACGCTTCTCGATGCGCGCATGCAGCACGCTGCGATCGGAAGGCTCCAGCGCAATCGGCACGAAGCGCCACGCGGCGGCGGCGTCGTCCTGCGGGGCCGGTGCGGCCAGCAATACCGACATGGCTTGACCGCTCAGCATGAACACTTCGAGCGCCCGCTGAATCCGCTGTGAGTCGTTCGGCGCGAGGCGCGCGGCTGTC
>DASVNP010000471.1:0-19011 GCA_036383775.1 Paraburkholderia sp.
CGAACGCATCAAGCCGCTGTCCGAACGCGCGAAGACAAACTTGCGTCCGCTGCGCATTCCGAACATCCGGCTGCACTACGGCGATGGCCGCCTGGGGCTGCCGTCGGCGGCGCCGTTCGACGCGATCGTGATCGCCGCAGCAGGACTCGACGTACCGCAAGCATTACTTGAACAACTCGCGATCGGCGGCCGTCTGGTCGCGCCGGTCGGCTCGCAGGAAGGCCAGAGCCAGGTGCTGACTCTGGTCGAGCGCCTCGGACCCGCGCAGTGGCGCGAGTCGCGGCTTGATCGCGTTTTCTTTGTACCCTTAAAATCCGGAGTGATTTGACACCGATGAGTATGTTGCGCGCGATGCAAAGAACCAGCCTGAATGCCCCTATGACCGTCACCCAGCGTAGCGTGTGCGTACTCGCGTTGTCCCTGCTGATGACGGCCTGTGCCTCCCGGCTCGATCAGGCGCCGGTCGTCGACCGCTCCGGTGGCGGCACGCTCAGCACCCAGGCCGCTCAGCCGGCCGCGCCGCTCGGACCGCCGCCGCCGGGCTACTATCGCGTGAAGCCGGGCGATACGCTGTACCGGATTGCCTTGGAGAATGGTCAGAACTACCGCGACATTTCGGCGTGGAATAATTTGACCAACCCGAATCAGATTGAAGTGGATCAGTTGCTGCGCGTCGTGCCGCCGGGTGCGAACACCGCCGCGTTGACGCCCGGTGTGTCGACCGCACCGGTCGGCAACGGCGGCGCGGTGCAAAGCGCGCCGCTCGGCAGCACGCCGTCGTCGGTGGGGGCCACCGCCGGTGTCGCGATGCCGCCGATCATCGGTTCGACCGGCAACAACGCGTCGCTGACGCCGCCCGCCAACGCGGGTGCCGCGAGCGATTCGAATGCGGGTGCCTCCGGCAATGTGGCCTTCTCGTGGCCGGTGCGTGGACCGCTGCTCGGCACGTTCAACGATTCGACCAACAAGGGTGTCAATATCGGTGGCACGGCGGGTGACCCGGTGAAGGCTTCGGCTGATGGACGTGTGGTTTACGCTGGAAATGGGCTGCGTGGTTACGGCAATCTCATTATCATCAAGCATGATGCAACTTATCTCACGGCGTATGCACATAACCGTGCTTTGATGGTAAAAGAAGGGGATGCGGTAACGAAGGGGCAGAAGATCGCCGAGATGGGCAATAGCGATTCCGACCGAGTAATGTTGCATTTCGAAGTTCGCCGGCAGGGTAAACCTGTCGACCCACTGAAGTATTTGCCGCCGCAATAAGCGATACGACCATGCCGAAATCGAAGCGCCGCCCGCTGCAAGCCGAGTCTGAAACGACCAGCCAAGCCACGTCCGCTTCGGTGGATGAAAACGGCGCTTCGGAAGCGGAAGACGAACTCGTCGAGGAGCGCGACCTCGACGAGCGTCAGGGCGCCGACGACAGCGGCGAGGTCCGCGAAGCCGCGCCGGACACGGACGATTTCCGCGCGCTGTTGCAGGCCGAACTGACGGCCGACACGATTCAGCACTACCTGAACCGCATCAGCGTCAAGCCGCTGCTCACTGTCGAGGAAGAGCAGAAGTATTCGCGTCTCGCCAAAGCGGGCGAATTCGAAGCGCGGCAGGTCATGATCGAGCGCAATCTGCGGCTCGTCGTCAGCATCGCCAAGGGCTATCTGAACCGCGGCGTGCCGCTGCTCGATCTGATCGAAGAGGGCAATCTCGGCCTGATGCACGCGATCGAAAAATTCGATCCGACGCGCGGCTTCCGCTTTTCCACGTATGCCACCTGGTGGATCCGCCAGAGCATCGAGCGCGCGATCATGAATCAGGCGCGCACCGTTCGTTTGCCGGTGCACGTGATTCGCGAGCTCAACCAGGTGCTGCGCGCGAAGCGCCATCTGGAAAAAAATTCCATGAACTCCGGCGAGGCCGCCGAGCGCCGCGACGCCAGCATCGACGACATTGCCTATCTGACCGGCAAGACCACCGACGAAGTCACCGACATCCTCGCGCTGAACGAGCACACCGCGTCGCTGGATGCGCCGCTCGATCTCGATCCGGCCAGCAGCCTGCTCGATCTGTTGTCGGACGACCAAAGCCAGTCGCCGGATGCCGAAGTGCAGCACCGCGAACTGGAAACGCTTACACGCGCGTGGCTTGCGCGCCTGTCGGACAAGCACCGCCATGTGATCGAACGCCGCTTCGGGCTGAATCACATCGAGCCCGCCACGCTCGAAGAGCTGGCGGATGAAATGGGCCTCACGCGTGAGCGTGTGCGCCAGATCCAACAGGAAGCGCTGGTGCGGCTAAAGCGCTTCTTCGCCTCCAACGGTGTTCGGAAGGACGCCGTTCTATAAGCTGATGACACCGATTCTTGTATTCGACATCGAGACGATTCCCGATGTCGCCGGCATTCGCCGCCTCGACGATTTGCCCGCTACTCTCAGTGATGCCGAAGTCGCCGAGCACGCGTTCGCCGCGCGCCGCGAAAAGACCGGCAGCGATTTTCTGCCGCACCACCTGCAACGGATCGCGGCGATTTCCTGCGTGTTCCGCGACAACAACGGCTTCCGGGTGCGCTCGCTCGGCACGCCGGAAGACGGCGAGGCCACGCTGGTGCAGTCGTTTTATCGCGTGATCGAGAAGTACACGCCGCAACTCGTGTCGTGGAACGGCGGCGGGTTCGACTTGCCGGTGCTGAACTACCGCGCGCTCGTCAACGGCATTCCCGCTTCGCGTTTCTGGGATCTCGGCGAGGACGACCGCGAGTTCAAGTGGAACAACTACATCAGCCGCTACCACGCGCGCCACACGGATCTGATGGACGTGCTCGCCATGTACCAGGCGCGCGCCAATGCGCCGCTCGACGCGCTTGCCAAGATGTGCGGCTTCCCCGGCAAAATGGGCATGGACGGCAGCCAGGTGTGGCACGCTTACCAGGAAGGGCGCATCGAGGAAATCCGTAACTACTGCGAGACCGACGTCGTCAATACGTACCTGCTGTATTGCCGCTTTCAGTTGATTCGTGGCGGGTTTTCGGCGGCGGAGTATGCTGACGAGATCAACCTGGTCAAGAACGCGCTGGCGCTCGAAACAGCGCCGCAATGGGCCGAGTACCTGGCGGCGTTCGACCAGTAGCCCGCTCAGTAGTCGGTCCGCGGCCGGATGACGATGCGTTCGCGAGGCCGCAAGCCTGAGGCGGACGCGATGGCCGCGCCGAATGATTGGCAGGCGCGGCGCTTCGTCTACAATCTCGCCTTTCCCCAAGTTTGTCAGGAAGTCGCAGGTGTCCCGAACTGCCCCCCATCGCCGCTCGCCGAAGCGCCACAAGTCGCCCCCGCCCATGCAGGCGCTCGTCGCCACCGGCAAAGAGCCGGTCATCGAAATCGTTTCGCTCGACATGGAAGCGCGCGGCGTCGGCCGCAGCGTGAGCGAAGACGGCACGCCCGGCAAGGTGATCTTCGTTGAAGGCGCGCTGCCAGGTGAGCTCGTCAGCTATTCGACGCATCGCAGCAAGCCGAAATTCGAGCAGGCTGAAGTCGTCCAGGTGTTCCGCGAAAGCGTGATCCGCACCAAGCCGAAATGCGCGTACTTCGATATCTGCGGCGGTTGTTCGATGCAGCATCTGGATATCCGCGCGCAGGTAGCAGTCAAACAGCGCGTGCTCGAAGACAACCTCCAGCACCTGGCGAAGCTGCGCCCGGAGACGGTGTTCCGGCCGATTCACGGGCCGTCCTGGGGTTATCGCTACCGTGCACGTCTGGCGGTGCGCTTCCTGCCGGAAAAGGGCGGCATGCGCATCGGCTTTCACGAGAAGAAGAGCAGCTACATCGCCGACATGAAGACGTGCGAAGTGCTGCCGCCGCATGTGTCGGCCATGCTGATGCCGCTGCGCTTCATGGTGCGCAAACTGTCGATCTACGACCGTATGCCGCAACTCGAACTGGCGGTCGGTTCGTCGGTCACGGCACTGGTGGTGCGCAACCTCGAACCGCTTACGGCCGCGGACGAGCAGGTGCTGCGCGAATTCGCCGACGAGCACAAGGTGCAGTTCTGGGTGCAGCCGGGCGGCCCGGACACCGTCACGCCGCTGTATCCGCTCGACGTGGAGCTCGACTACACGCTGCCGGAATTCGGCATCCGCATGCCGTTCAAGCCGACCGACTTCACTCAGGTGAATCACGCGATCAACCGCGTGCTCGTAAGCCGCGCGCTGCGGCTGCTCGCGCCCGCGCGCACCGATCGCGTGCTCGACCTGTTTTGCGGGATCGGTAACTTCACGCTGCCGCTCGCGCGGATCTCGAAGGAAGTCGTGGGCATCGAAGGCAGCGAGGTGCTGACCTCACGTGCGCTCGCCAATGCCGAACTGAACGGCGTGGCGGGCCATACGTCGTTTGCATGCCGCAACCTGTTCGAAGTCACCGCCGACGACATGCGCGCGCTCGGCCACTTCGACAAGTTCCTTGTCGATCCGCCGCGCGAAGGCGCGCTCGCCGTCGCCAAGGCGTTGGCGGAGATCGCACAAAGCGGCAATGGGCCGTTGCCGAAGCGCATTGTCTACGTGTCGTGCAATCCTTCGACGCTCGCACGCGATTCGGGCCTGCTCGTGCACGAGGCGGGCTACCGGCTGGTGGGGGCGGGCGTGGTGAACATGTTCCCGCACACGTCGCACGTGGAGTCGATCGCGTTGTTCGAGCGGGATTGACGGGTGTTGCTGGCGATCTGCCTAATACGGCGGACCGCCAGCCGAAACACATAAAAAAAACGCCACGACCTGAAGTCGTGGCGTTTTTTATTGGCCGCTGATTTTCAGCGCGCTGCGTGGCTTAGAACTGCCACCACGACTTTGCCGTACCCGGCCGTGCATGGCCCGTGATGTACGGGCTGTCGGGGAAGGTGCCGGCCAGCACGCGCTTGGTGTCGTCGGCCAGTTGCGGCTGGTTCAGCTTCTCATACGACAGCATCATGATGTGCAGCGCGTCTTCGATAGCCGGCGCATTCTTGTATTGCGTCAGCGCGAGCTGTGCGCGGTTGATCGCGGCAACGTAAGCGCCACGGCGGTAGTAGTAATCCGCCGCGTGGACTTCGTGCGACGCCAGCGCGTTCACGATATAGCGCATGCGTTGCGCGGCGTCCGGCGCATATTTGCTGTTCGGGAACTTGTCGACCACGACCTTGAACGCGTCGTACGATTCGCGCAGCGACTTCGGATCGCGCTCGCTCATGTCCTGGCCGGAGAAGCGGCCGAACAGACCGAGGTCGTCGTTGAAGTGGATCATGCCCTTCAGGTAGTACGCGTAAGCGATATCCGGATGATCCGGGTGCAGCTGGATGAAGCGGTCGATAGCCTGGTCGGCGGCGGCGTTTTCGTTGTCTTTCCAGTTGCAGTACGCGACGTTGATCTGCGCCTGCTGCGCGAAGTGGCCGAACGGATCGCGGCCCTCGAGCATTTCGAAATACTTCGCGCATTTGCCGTAGTCACCACCGGTCAAGGCGTCGTTCGCCTCCGTATATAATTTGTTGTTGTTCCACGTTGCCGTCTCGTCGGTCTTTTCCGGCAGGCCGTGGCAAGCCGCAACAACGGCGACGGCTGCAGCACACGCGACATATCGGGCCACTTTCCGGGCCGTCTTTCTGATGGCCGCAAAATTGATTGCCGCCGAATTGATCGCCGCCGAGTTCAAAGCCGATTTAATGATGGTGTTCAAGGCTCGCATTTTCCAGTCTAGCTTTACGTCCAGGTGACCCAGACTCAATGACCCGCTCAAATACTCCAGGCGCCGCAACCGGCATCGGGAATAGCAACAAAGATTATAGCGTAAGCGCTGACCCCTCCGACGCGTTGGGCGTCGATTCCCTTGACGACGATCTTGGCAGCGAGGCGCTGGGCGCCGCCGCTGCGCAAGGCCCTGTCGCTACCGTGGCAAGCCGGGCGGTGGACGAGACGCCTCGCAGCGTGGTCGTGCCGGACGAACTGGCGGGCGACCGCCTCGACAAGGTGCTCGCGCGGGTTTTTCCCGAGTTCTCGCGCAACCGCCTGCAGAGCTGGATCGAATCCGGGCGCGTGCAGATCGACGGCAAGCCGGCGAAGATCCGCCAGCCGGTGCCCCTTGGCGCGACCATCGAGCTCGTGCCCGACCTGCTGCCCGAGCAGCTCGCGTTCACGCCCGAGCCGGTGCCGCTCGAGATCGTCTACGAAGACGACACCCTCGTGGTCATCAACAAACCGGCCGGCATGGTGGTGCACCCGGCGGCCGGCAACTGGAGCGGCACCGTGCTCAACGGTCTGCTGTACCGCTATGGCGACGCCGCAGCGGGGCTGCCGCGGGCGGGCATCGTGCACCGGCTCGACAAGGAAACCTCCGGCCTGATGGTAGTGGCCCGCACGCTCGAGGCGCAGACCGATCTGGTGCGCCAGCTGCAGGCGCGCACGGTGAAGCGCCGCTATCTGGCGCTGGTGTGGGGCAATATGCCTGAAGAAGGCACGATCGACGCGCCGATCGGCCGCGATCCGCGTGAGCGTACACGGATGGCGGTAGTGACGGGTGCCTCGGGCAAGCCCGCGCGCACGCATTTCCGGAGGGTCGATTCGGCGATCTGGCAGCGCCAGCCGGTCACCGCGATTCACTGCGATCTGGAAACCGGCCGCACTCACCAGATTCGCGTGCATTGCGCGCACATCGGCCATCCGTTGCTCGGCGATCCGGTATACGGGCGCGCGCGCGGCAAACGCTCGGTCACGCCGCTACCCGACGGTTTCGCGCGCCAGGCGCTGCATGCCTGGCGCCTAGGGCTGGTTCATCCCAAGTCCGGCCGCACGATGCAATGGCGCGCCGACGCGCCGGCGGACATGGAAGCGCTGTCGGCGGCGCTCGGCCTTGGCCGCGACGACGCGGGCGAGTTCGACGAGTCGTACTATGAGGAGGGCGGCTACGACGAGTCGTACGACGAGGACGGCGAACTCGATCATGACGAAGCCGACCATGACGAGGACGATCACGGCGCCGATGATCACGACGAGGACGAGCGCGCATGACGATGCCGGAACTGTGCTTTGCCGATGTCGTGCAACCCGCATGGAACGTGTCCCCGCGCGTGCGGGCGCTCGTCACCACCCGCAACGGCGGTGTGAGCGACGCGCCGTTCGGCCGCTGGCAGAACGGTGTGGACTTGCCCGGCGGCCTGAATCTGGGCATGAAATCCGGTGACGATCTGACCGCGGTCGCGGCCAATCGCGCCCGCCTTTTGAAGCTGGCGGACGTGAGCGAAGTGGCGTGGCTCGAACAGATTCACGGCGCCGGTATCGTGCGTGCGGAAGAGGTCCTCGCGCAGGCGCGTGCGAGCGGCACGCCGACGCGCGCCGATGCGAGCGTGACCGATAGTGCCGGTGTGGTGTGTGCTGTGATGGTGGCCGATTGCATGCCGGTGCTGCTGTGCGACGAAGCGGGCCGCGCGGTCGGCGCGGCGCATGCGGGGTGGCGTGGACTGGCGGCGGGCATCGTCGAACAGACGGCGCAGCGCGTCGCCGAGCTCGCCGGTGTGGAGGCGGGCGCATTGCACGCTTACCTCGGACCGTCGATCGGACCCGACGCCTTCGAGGTCGGAGCAGACGTGCGTGACGCCTTCATGAATGGCGTCGGCCACACGCAACGCGACGCCACCGCCAACGCCTTCGTCGAGCATCCACGAAATCCGGGCAAATATCTCGCCGATCTCCCCGTTCTCGCGCGTTTGCGCCTCCAAACCCTCGGCGTGACGCGGATTGTCGGCGGGGATATGTGCACGGTGACGCAACGTGAGCGCTTCTATTCCTATCGCCGGGACCGAGACACGGGTCGCATGGCTGCGCTCATCTGGCTGGACGACCAGGCGCAGCCTATCGGGGACTAACCCGGCGGACTGGCTTGCAACGCGCAGTGCACGGCGATGACGCTTTGAATTCAAGAACTTGCGAGCCGGCGTTACGACGTTTCACCACCTCGGCGTCATGGCGCCGGCCGCGATTTCCGTGCGTTGCCGCGGCTCGCCTCGCGTTGTCCGTAGGAGTTGGTATGAGGGTTTGCAGCGAGGCGCAGCTGCATTTTGCTGCGCTGCCGGAATTTTCTGCACTTGCGTCAATCCGCAGCAAAACTGTCCACGCGCAGACGGATAAACGTGCATAAACGCCTGCGATATGGGCGCTTACTCCGCGCATGGCCACGCTGAACCGTGCCGGGTGCAAAGGCACGATCTTCCACACAGGGAAAACGATAATAAAAAAACTATCGCACTGCGGCAAAATCGGGAACAAGCATTGACATGCCTTGCGATGGGGAGCAAGAATGTTCCGCACAGCTCCTCGTACAAGGGACAGGGCGTGACGAGGTCGCGAGCAATCGCTCCGTGCGCACGAACCTGCCTCTCAACCCGTCCGCAAGGACTTACCGGTCAAAAGCAGGCATGGCAGCATCACATTCCTCAGCTTCCCCAAGCACGGACTCCTCGACGGAGCGTACGCAGCAGGCCGGAACGAGCGGCGCCACACCGGCCGCAGGCATGCAGCAGTTTTTCGACGCCTGGATGAACGCATGGCGTTCGCTCGGCACGCCACCCGGCGACAACGGCATGCCATTCCCAATGCCTCAGATGCCGCTGCAAATGCCGCAGATTCCAGAAATGCCGTCCATGCCGGTCTTTCCCGGCATGCCGGACTTCAGCAAGCTGGCCGCGGGATCATTGCCCTCCATGCCGTCGCTTGCCAGCCTGAACATGCCGAACGCCGCGATTCCCGCCGAGCGTCTGCAGAAACTGCAGTCCGACTATTCGCGCGAGGCGATGGAGCTGATCCAGCAAGCCACTACGTCCACCGCCAAGGCGCCTCAACTCAAGGACCGCCGCTTCAGTTCGGACGAGTGGAGCTCGACGCCGGCGTATGCGTTCACGGCTGCCTGGTATCTGCTGAACGCGCGCTATCTGCAGGAAATGGTCGACGCGCTCGACACGGAACCGAAGATGCGTGAGCGCATCCGTTTCGCGGTTCAGCAATGGACCGCGGCGGCATCGCCGAGCAACTTCTTCGCGTTGAATCCGGAGGCGCAAAAAACCTTGCTGGACAGCAAGGGCGAGAGCTTGCGGCAGGGCGTCATGAATCTGCTCGGCGACATGCAGCGCGGCAAGATCTCGCAGACCGACGAATCGCGTTTCGTGGTGGGTGGCAATCTCGCCAACACCGAAGGTTCGGTGGTGTTCGAAAACGATCTGATGCAGCTGATCCAGTACAAGCCGCGCACGCCGACCGTGCGCGAGCGGCCGTTGCTGATCGTGCCGCCTTGCATCAACAAGTTCTACATTCTCGATCTGCAGCCGGAGAACTCGCTGGTGGCCCACGGGCTCGACTCGGGGCATCAGGTGTTCCTGATTTCGTGGCGCAATGCCGATCAATCGATCGCTCACAAGTCGTGGGACGATTACATCGGCGAGGGCGTGCTCACCGCCATCGACACGGTGAGCCAGATCAGCGGCCGCGAGCAGATCAACACGCTCGGTTTCTGCGTGGGCGGCACCATGCTCGCCACCGCGCTGGCGGTAGCCGCGGCGCGCGGCGAACATCCGGCGGCCTCCATGACCCTGCTTACCGCCATGCTCGACTTCTCGGACACGGGCGTGCTCGATGTGTTCGTCGACGAGGCGCACGTGCAGATGCGTGAGCAAACTATCGGTGGCAAGAACGGTACGCCGCCGGGGCTGATGCGCGGCATCGAATTCGCCAACACGTTCTCGTTCCTGCGGCCGAATGATCTGGTGTGGAACTACGTCGTCGACAACTACCTCAAAGGGCGCACGCCGGTACCGTTCGACCTGCTGTACTGGAACAGCGATTCGACCAGCCTGCCGGGCCCAATGTATGTCTGGTATCTGCGCAACACGTATCTCGAGAACCGTCTGCGCGAGCCGGGTGCGTTGACCACCTGCGGCGAGCCGGTCGATCTGTCGAAGATCGACGTGCCCACCTTCATCTACGGCTCACGCGAAGACCATATCGTGCCGTGGCAAACGGCCTATGCGTCGGTATCGCTGCTGACCGGACCGTTGAAGTTCGTGCTCGGGGCGTCGGGTCACATCGCGGGCGTGATCAATCCGCCGGCGAAGAAAAAGCGCAATTACTGGGTGCTGGAGGGCGACGTCAAGGCACTGCCGGAGAACCCGGACGAGTGGCTCGACCAGGCGGCCGAAGTGCCGGGCAGCTGGTGGCCCGAATGGATCACGTGGCTCGACGAGCACGGCGGCAAGAAAGTGAAACCGCGCGCTACGGCCGGCTCGGACGAATTCCCGGTGATCGAGCCGGCGCCGGGACGTTATGTGCAGCAACGGGAGTAGGTTCGCAGGCGCTTCATGGTGTGCTATTGCGCGGTATTGCGCGGTGCAGATGAGCGTCTGGGTAAGTAAGGGCGCAAGAGCAGCGAGATTTTATTAACTTGACGGGCTGCGGTGCATTCCGCCGACTGCCCGGAGGATATTGAAATGACTGATGTTGTGATCGTATCGGCCGCCCGTACGGCAGTAGGTAAATTCGGTGGGTCGCTGGCGAAGATCGCCGCACCCGAACTCGGCGCGACGGTAATCCGCGCCGTGCTTGAGCGAGCCGGTTTGAAACCGGAGCAGGTGAGCGAAGTGATCCTGGGTCAGGTGCTGACGGCAGGGTCGGGCCAGAATCCGGCGCGTCAGGCGCTGATCAAGGCCGGCTTGCCCAACGCGGTGCCCGCTATGACGATCAACGTGGTGTGCGGCTCAGGCCTGAAGTCGGTGATGCTGGCAGCCAACGCCATCATTGCCGGTGACGCGGATATCGTGGTGGCCGGTGGTCAGGAAAACATGAGCGCGGCGCCGCACGTGCTGCCGGGTTCGCGCGACGGTTTCCGCATGGGTGACGCGAAGCTGATCGACTCGATGATCGTCGACGGCCTGTGGGACGTCTACAACCAGTACCACATGGGCGTGACGGCGGAAAACGTCGCCAAGGAATACGGCATCACGCGCGAGCAGCAGGACGCGTTCGCGGCGCTGTCGCAGAACAAGGCGGAAGCTGCGCAGAAGTCGGGCCGTTTCGACGATGAAATCGTGCCGGTCGAGATTCCGCAACGTAAGGGCGAGCCGCTGCGCTTCGCGACAGATGAATTCGTGCGCCATGGCGTCACCGCCGAATCGCTGGCGGGCCTGAAGCCGGCGTTCTCGAAGGAAGGTTCGGTGACGGCGGCCAATGCGTCGGGTCTGAACGACGGCGCGGCGGCCGTGCTGGTGATGTCGGCGAAGAAGGCCGAAGCGCTCGGCCTCAAGCCCCTCGCGCGCATCAAGGCTTACGCCACCTCGGGTCTGGATCCGAAGGTAATGGGCATGGGCCCGGTGCCTGCCTCGCGCCGCTGTCTCGAGCGCGCGGGCTGGACGCCGGCCGATCTGGATCTGATGGAAATCAACGAAGCGTTTGCCGCGCAGGCGTGCGCCGTGAATCAGCAAATGGGCTGGGACACGTCGAAGATCAACGTGAACGGCGGCGCGATCGCGATCGGCCACCCGATCGGCGCGTCCGGTTGCCGGATTCTCGTCACGCTGCTGCACGAAATGCAGAAGCGCGACGCGAAGAAGGGTTTGGCGTCGCTGTGTATCGGCGGCGGCATGGGTGTGGCGCTGGCGCTCGAGCGCGCCTGAGCACCGGCGCGTGGATGAGACGCCGGCAGGCGTCGCCACGCACCAAGCAGAGCGTTGCCGCGCGGCACATGGCAGCAGGTGGCGCGCGGTCCGCGGTGGCCTCGTCTGCCGGTAGCCCGTCGGCAACGGAGATGAAGCGAGAGGCGAGGGAAGAGGTGGCCGGTCGGCGCCTCGAAAAACGAAAACGGAGTGTAGTTTATGACACAGCGAATTGCGTACGTAACGGGCGGGATGGGTGGCATCGGCACGAGCATTTGCCAGCGGCTGCACAAAGAGGGCTTCAAGGTAATCGCAGGCTGTGGCCCGAACTCGCCGCGCCGCGCGAAGTGGCTCGATGAGCAGAAGGCGCTCGGATTCGATTTCGTCGCGTCTGAAGGCAATGTCGGCGATTGGGAGTCCACCAAGAGCGCGTTCGACAAGGTCAAGGCCGAAGTCGGCGAGATCGATGTGCTGGTGAACAACGCCGGCATTACGCGCGACGTCGTGTTTCGCAAGATGACGCACGAAGACTGGACGGCGGTGATCGATACCAACCTGACCAGCCTTTTCAACGTCACGAAGCAGGTGATCGACGGCATGGTGGAGCGTGGCTTTGGCCGCATCATCAACATTTCGTCGGTGAATGGGCAGAAGGGGCAGTTCGGCCAGGCCAACTACGCGACTGCGAAAGCCGGCATTCACGGCTTCACGATGTCGCTGGCGCAGGAAGTGGCTACGAAGGGCGTGACGGTCAACACCGTGTCGCCGGGCTACATCGGCACCGATATGGTCAAGTCGATCCGTCCTGACGTTCTGGAGAAAATCGTTGCGACGATTCCGGTGCGCCGTCTCGGCCAGCCGGACGAAATCGGTTCGATCGTTGCGTGGCTTGCCTCGGACGAATCGGGTTTCTCCACGGGCGCTGATTTTTCGCTGAACGGTGGTTTGCATATGGGCTGAGTGACAGGCGCGCCGCTCACAAGGCAGCGCGCTTCGACTCAGATGGTTCCGGCGGCGTCCCGACTGCGCAATGGCCCGATTGCGCAGCCGGCATGACGCCGTTTCCGCGCTCAATTCGCGCTCAAAGGCGTTACATGACTACTACTACAAAGAAAACAGCCGAACGACTGATCAAGAAATATCCGAATCGTCGGCTCTACGATACCGAGACAAGCACGTACATCACGCTGACGGATGTGAAGCAGCTCGTGTTGGATCAGGAGGATTTCAAGGTCATCGATGCGAAGAGCAACGAGGATCTGACGCGCGCCATCCTGTTGCAGATCATTCTCGAAGAAGAAAGCGGCGGCTTGCCGATGTTTTCGTCGTCGATGCTGTCGCAGATCATCCGTTTCTACGGCCATGCCATGCAGGGCATGATGGGCACGTATCTGGAAAAGAACATCCAGGCCTTCATCGACATTCAGGCGAAACTCGCCGACCAGTCGAAGAATCTGTACGAAGGCAAGGCAATGAACCCTGAAGTCTGGTCGCAGTTCATGAACATGCAGGCGCCGATGATGCAGGGCATGATGACCAGCTATATCGAGCAGTCGAAGAACATGTTCGTGCAGATGCAGGAGCAGATGCAGAACCAGGCGAAGTCGATGTTCGCCACCTTCCCGTTCACGCCGGGTGGCGCGGTCAATGCCGGCAGCACCGGCAACGCACCGGCCAATCCGCAAGGCAATCCGGAGCCGGAGAAGAAATAACCGGGCCGCCGGCTGGTGGTGCCCGCGCCATGAGGGGGGGCGGGCACAGCTGCAATCCGGCTGGCAGGCGCGGCATAACGGCGGCGCGGCCTCAGGCTTCTTGCCGGTGACCTGACGCGGCGCGAAAGCCGACGGCCGTCGGCACGTTACAATGGCGGACCGCGCGCAGGAGCGCTATTTGCTGACGGATGGCTTTCGTGGCCGTTTAGCCCTGCCACGCCTGCCGCACGGTCCGTGCGCATTCTCCGCGCTCTCCCAATTGTCACCTCCGTTGCTCCCTTGGCCCTCGTCACCGCTTTTCGCCGAACCCCACCCAGCGCCGCAGACTATTTTTCTCGCCGCGCCGCCGCTTTCGGCTCGCCGGGCCGATCCGGTCAATCTGGCGTGGCTGAGTGTTCTTACAAAGGGATGGCCGCATGAGTCGGCTGTTTCTTGCCCCCATGGAGGGGCTGGCGGACTACCTGCTGCGCGACGTGCTGACCAGCACCGGCGGATTTGACGGGTGTGTGTCCGAGTTCATCCGGGTGACGGGTTCTGCGCTTCCTGATCGCGTCTACGAGCGGGAGGCGCCCGAGGTTCTCCACGGAGCCCGTACGCCCGGCGGCACGCCTATGGTGATCCAGCTCCTCGGCAGCGATCCCGAATGGATGGCCCTGAACGCCGCGCGTGCGGCGACGCTGTCGCCGTTTGGCATCGATCTGAACTTCGGCTGTCCCGCCAAAGTCGTCAATCAGCACGGCGGCGGGGCCATGTTGCTGTCGGACCCCGCCCAGCTGAACCGGATTGTCTCGGCAGTTCGCGCGGCGGTGCCGGCTAGCGTCGCCGTGACGGCCAAAATGCGGCTTGGCGTGTCGGACACCTCGCTGGCGATCGAATGCGCCGCGGCGCTCGCCGAAGGCGGCGCGGGCTCCCTCGTCGTACATGCCAGAACCCGTGATCAAGGCTACCGGCCGCCGGCGCACTGGGAGTGGATCGCGCGGGTCGCGGCGGCGGTCGACGTGCCGGTCGTCGCGAACGGGGAGGTCTGGACCGTCGGCGACTGGGAGCGATGCCGGGCGGTCAGCGGCTGTGCCGATGTGATGATCGGGCGAGGGGCCGTGTCGGACCCCTTTCTGGCGCTGAGAATGCGGGGACTGATGGACCCATCCCCATCCGGCAAGGAATGGCCGGTTGTGCTGGAGCAAATCGCCGGGTATCTGAAGACCCTGCGGACGCGTGGCACGTATCTTCACGAGCACGGCCGCGTCAAGAAGTGGCTCAGCTATCTGCAACGGACCTGGCCGCAGGCGGCCGAGTTGCATGCGGCGATCCGGAGGTTGCACGATGCTCAAGAGATTCTCGCGATAATCGAGCATGCGCTGGCATTCCACACACGAATGTCGGCACCCCGATCCGCGCCTTCTGACTGCTTCGAACCGGCCGACACCGCAGCCGCTTGAAGGCGAAAATTCAAAGACTTACGAGCGGCAGCAATGGCGAACCGCTACAATTCAAGGTTTAACGTCTTCAAGCGGTTCCCCATGTCTGCCACTCCCCCGAATGCTCCCAGCACCGCACCTACGCCGGCCGCACCGAAAGTCGGCTTCGTCTCGCTCGGGTGCCCTAAAGCGCTCGTCGATTCCGAGCAGATCATCACGCAGCTGCGCGCTGAAGGCTATGAAATTTCCGGCACGTACAACGGCGCGGACCTCGTGGTCGTCAACACCTGCGGCTTCATCGACGAAGCGGTGCAGGAAAGCCTCGACGCGATCGGCGAGGCGCTCAACGAGAATGGCAAGGTGATCGTCACCGGCTGTCTCGGCGCGAAGAAGAGCGCGAGTGGCTCGGGCCTGATCGAAGAAGTGCATCCGAAGGTGCTGGCCGTGACCGGTCCGCATGCGGTGGGCGAAGTGATGCAGCACGTGCATTCCCATTTGCCGAAGCCGCACGACCCGTTCGTCGATCTGGTGCCGCCGGCGGGCGTGAAGCTCACGCCGCGCCACTACGCGTACCTGAAAATTTCCGAAGGCTGCAACCACCGTTGCACGTTCTGCATTATTCCGTCCATGCGCGGCGACCTTGTGTCGCGCCCCGTTGCCGAAGTGATGCTCGAAGCGGAGAACCTGTTCAAATCGGGCGTGAAGGAACTGCTGGTGATTTCCCAGGACACCAGCGCGTATGGCGTCGACGTCAAGTACCGCACGGGCTTCTGGAACGGCAAGCCGATCAAGACGCGCATGACCGATCTGGTCGGCGCGCTGGGCGAACTGGCCGCGCAATACGGTGCGTGGGTGCGCCTGCACTACGTCTATCCGTATCCGAGCGTCGACGAAGTGATTCCGATGATGGCCGAAGGCCCCTACAAGGGTCACGTGCTGCCATACCTCGACGTGCCGTTCCAGCACGCGCATCCGGAAGTGCTCAAACGCATGAAGCGCCCGGCCAACGCTGAGAAGGTGATGGAGCGCGTGAAAAAATGGCGCGAGATGTGCCCAGATCTGACTATTCGCAGCACGTTCATCGCTGGCTTCCCGGGTGAGACCGAGGAGCAGTTCGAGACGCTACTCGATTTCATCCGCGAGGTGGAGTTGGATCGCGTTGGCTGCTTCGCGTACTCGCCGGTCGAAGGCGCGACGGCAAACGAACTCGACGGCGCGCTGCCCGACGAGGTGCGCGAAGAGCGCCGCGCGCGCTTCATGGAAGTGGCCGAGGAAGTCTCGGCGCGACGGATCGCGAAGAAGGTCGGCAAGACGCTGAAGGTGCTGGTCGACGAGATCAACGCCGACGGCGGCATCGGCCGCACCGCGGCGGACGCGCCGGAGATCGACGGCGTGGTGTACATCGCGCCGGCCACCAAGGCGTCCAAGCGCTACAAGGTCGGCGACTTCGTGTCGGTGAGGATCACCGGTGCCGACGGCCACGATCTGTGGGGCGAGGTTTAAACGATGGCAGCGAGCACGCCCGAAGCCCGTCGCCCTGAGATCCTCGCGCTCGGCGAGGCGATGATCGAGTTCAACCAGTCGGAGAAAGCGCAGCCGAACTATCTGCAAGGCTTCGGCGGCGATACGTCGAATTTCTGCATCGCGGCGGCACGGCAAGGAGCGAAAACCGGTTTCGTGTCCGCTGTCGGCGCGGATCATTTCGGGCGCCTGCTGATCGACCTGTGGCAGCGCGAGCAGGTGGACACGTCGCTCGTGCGCATCGATCCGTACGCGCCCACCGGCGTGTATTTCGTCTCCCACGGCCCGAACGGCCACGCCTTCGACTATCTGCGCGCCGGGTCGGCCGCAAGCCGTTATGCGCCGCACGATCTGCCGCTCGAGGCGATCGCCGCGGCCAAGGTCATTCACCTTTCCGGCATCAGCCTTGCGATCAGCCTGAGCGCCTGCGACGCCGCGCTCGAAGCGATCGCCCATGCGCGTGCCAACGGTGTGCGCGTGAGCTTCGACACCAATTTGCGCCTGAAGCTGTGGCCGCTCGCGCGGGCGCGCGCGGTGATGCTGGAGGCAATTCGCCTCACTGACATCTGCTTGCCGAGCTGGGACGACGTGACCGAACTCACGGGCCTGACGGGGCGGGACGAGATCGTCGATTTCCTGCTGTCGCGTGGTCCGCGCGTGGTCGCGCTCAAGCTCGGCAAGGAAGGCTCATACGTTGCGACGCCCAACGACCGGCGCGTCGTGCCCGGCTATGCCGTCAATGCCGTCGATGCCACCGGCGCGGGCGACTGCTACGGCGGGGCGTTTATCGCGCGCATCGCCGAGGGCGACGATCCCTTCGCGGCGGCGCGCTATGCAAACGTCGCCGCCGCGCTGTCCACGCAAGGTTACGGCGCCGTGGCGCCGATTCCTACGCGCGCGACGGTCGAACAACTGCTGGCCGGCTGAGCCCGCGCGCTGCAACGCGCGGCCGGCCGAGCCCGGATTATCCTGAATGACTAACGGAGGAGCGAGCGATGCAACGGGACGTAGTAGTGGTAAGCGGTGTGCGGACGGCAATCGGCGGTTTCGGCGGCAGTCTGAAAGATTTTTCGCCGACCGACCTGGGCGCGCGTGTCGTGCGTGAAGCGCTGGCGCGCGCCAACGTGTCGGGCGACGACGTGGGGCACGTGGTGTTCGGCAATGTCGTGCATACCGAACCGAAAGACATGTATCTGGCGCGCGTGGCCGCGATCAACGGCGGCGTCGCGCAGCACGCGCCCGCGTTGACCGTGAACCGCCTGTGCGGCTCGGGCCTGCAGGCGATCGTCTCGGCCGCGCAAAGCGTGCTGCTCGGCGACGCCGACATCGCGATCGGCGGTGGCGCGGAGAACATGAGCCGCGCCCCTTACTCCATGCCCGCCGCGCGCTTCGGTCAGCGCATGGGCGACGCGCGCCTCGTCGACATGATGGTCGGCGCGCTGAACGACCCGTTCCAGTCGATCCATATGGGCGTGACCGCCGAGAACGTCGCGCGCAAGTACGACATCTCGCGTGAAGCGCAGGACGCGCTCGCGCTCGAGTCGCATCGCCGCGCGGCCAACGCGATTACGAACGGCTACTTCAAGGACCAGATCCTGCCGATCACGATTGCCTCGAAGAAGGGCGACGTCGTGTTCGACACCGACGAACACGCGCGCATGAATGCGACGGCTGAAGACTTCTCCAAACTGAAGCCAGTGTTCGCGAAGGAAAACGGCACGGTCACGGCCGGCAACGCGTCGGGCATCAACGACGCCGCCGCCGCAGTCGTGCTGATGGAGCGTAGTGTCGCCGAACAGCGCGGCATCAAGCCGCTGGCGCGGCTGGTGTCGTACGCGCATGCCGGCGTGGATCCGGCGTACATGGGCATCGGCCCGGTGCCGGCCAGCCGCAAGGCGCTCGAGCGCGCCGGGCTGACGGTCGCCGACCTCGACGTGATCGAGGCCAATGAGGCGTTCGCCGCCCAGGCTTGCGCCGTCAGCAAGGAGCTCGGCTTCGATCCGGCCAAGGTCAATCCGAACGGCTCGGGCATTTCGCTCGGCCACCCGATTGGCGCGACCGGCGCGCTCATCACCGTCAAGGCGCTCTATGAACTGCAGCGGATTGGTGGCCGCTATGCGCTGGTGACGATGTGCATCGGCGGCGGGCAGGGTATCGCGGCGATCTTCGAGAGGATCTGAGGGCGTAGCACCCAAGTACCACGCAGTATCAGGCAACAAGGAAGGAACGGATGCGGGAATTGAAAGCGAAGAAGGGAGCAACGCGTCGGCGCGGTTGGACAGGTGTGAGCGTGGCGGCGTTGCTGTGTGCCGGCGCATGGGCCTTGATGCCCGCGCCGGCATGGGCGGAAAGCGATGCGGTGAAAGAATTGGCGGCACCCCCGCCGATCCAGTTGCCGCTCAAGCCAAGCCCCGAATTCGCCAGATTCCCGCGCTATGCCGGCATGCTGGGCTCGCGGCAGATCGTGCTGAAGCTCGGCCCGAAAACCGACGATCCGTCCGGCGTGCACGGCGAGTATCAGTTCACCGATACGGGCGAAGTGATCCTGATCGCGGGTGACCGCGACGGCGACACGCTCGAAGTCGAGGAATCGAACGACGGCACGCATATCACCGGCAACTGGGTCGGCAAGTTTGCCGCTGACGGCTCGGTGGCGGGCGACCGCATGAACGTCGACGACTCCGATCCCCAACCGTTCGACCTGAAGC
>DASVNP010000472.1:0-17898 GCA_036383775.1 Paraburkholderia sp.
CGTACGTCGCAGATCGGGATAAGTAACCAGCCAAAGGCCCGTCTCAGGCGGCTCGAACCCAACGCGAAGCCTGACCAGTTCAGCATCAGTATCGCCGATCATCGTGGGCAGGACCGCAATGCCGACACCGTTGCGTACAGCCATCTGCTGCCCAATCACATCGTTTGTTTCGAATACGATGGGTCGGCCGTCCAAAAACTGCCGCAGCCAGTTTTGATGTCTCGCGTGGTCCAACGACGAGTCATAGGCGATGAACTCCCATTGTCCAGGCGGGCGCGCCGCATACGCCAGGTTGGCATATAGACCGAATCGGATCGTGCCTATCCGTCGTGCGACGAGGCTGCCCTCCTGTGGCTTGACCATACGAATGGCGATATCTGCGACGCCTCTGTCCAGCGGTGCAATGTCGGGAGAACCTTCCATGACGATCTTCACGGATGGATGCGATTCGCGGAATGAGCGCATGTGCGGTGAGATGCAGTAGTTACCGATCGTCGGAGGCACGCTGAGACGGACCGTTCCAGACAGTGCGGACGATGCCCGCAGCGCATATGCCTCGACGGTCTGTGCGCAGTCGACCATCGGTTCGGCCAGCATGGCGATGGTCTTTCCATCCTCGGTCAAACGGCTGCTGCGGGGCAGTCGATGAATCAGTTTCAACCCGAGCGCGGTCTCTAACGACGCGACACGCCGACCAACGGTGGCGTGTTCGACCGATAGCTCGCTGGCGGCGCCCGAGAGCGAGCCGGTGCGCGCCAGCACGAGGAAATAACGCAAATCTTGCCAATCGTACATAGCTAATTTTTGACAGAGACTGTGAACAAATAGGGAATTCTCAAGCAGAAGGGGTAAGTCTAATCTTGTCCTTCAGCGGACGTCCGATGGTTCCTTACTGACTCTGGAGAATTGAATGTTCTACGAACTAACTACCCTGTCGTCGCATATTCTCAAGCTGGCCCAGGTGATCGCTAACGCGGAGATTTACCTCGCTCATTCAGAAACCACAGGGCGCTGGCTCGGTGCATGGACCTCGGAAAATGGACGATTAGGGAGCGTGCGTATCCTTCGCGGCTTCACCGACGAAGAGGAGCTGGCGCAAGAAAGAGTACGTGCGCTACATCATGCTGACCCGTTCGGCGCGTTCGATAGTGAGTGTACGATCGAGATGGAGAGCTATGCCGGTTTTCCATTCCTGGCTCCTGTCGAGCCGGGTTCGTTCGGCAAGTATTATGAGTTTCGTACCTACTGGCTAAGGCCGGGGGGCTTGGCGCCAACCATCAAGGCGTGGGAGGCTGCGATGCCTGAGCGCTCAAAACGGTCGAGTCTGACGGTGAACATGTACGCGCTTGATGGCATACCGCGCATCACGCACATATGGCCTTGGGAAAGCCTCGATGAGCGCATCGCGATACGCGCAAAGTCGTTCGCTGATGGGATCTGGCCGCCGAAGGGAGGTCCTGAGCAATTCTATGAGGCGACATCCACTATCTGGATGCCGACCGTCAAGTCGCCGCTGCGGTGAACTGTCCGGACGATTCCTCTCTCCGGAACGGACGTTCACGGATTCGGCGCAAAAGGCCGCGACGTGTCGATTCGACTACCCTTCGTTCGTCGTGGTTGTGCAGCACCATTCAACTCAGGAGAACGACGATGCGTTTCATCATCACAGCCCAGGCAAGCGAAGAGAATAAGGCGCCGGATGCCGGCGGCGGTTTGGACGAGGCCGTTCTCACGGCGTACATGAAGTTCAACGAAGAGATGTACCAGGCCGGTGTCCTGGTGGCTTCCGAAGGCTTGAACCCAGCAGCGCCCGGTGCGCGAATTGCGGTTAGCAAAGGGAAGCGCCACGTCGTTGATGGCCCGTTTGCCGAGTCCAAGGAACTGGTGGGTGGCTTTTACATCATCGAAGTTGGATCGCTTGAGGATGCGATTTCCTGGGCATTGCGCGCGCCATCCGGTCTCGGAACGGACGACGTACTGGAGGTGCGTCAACTCACCGGAGCGGGCGACGTCCCGCCGGAAGTCCTCGACATCATCCGGAGAGCGGCGCCGACCTGGAGCGAGTCGGTTTGGCAGGCGCGCAAGTGAAGGCCACGTACGGAACCGCCAAATTGCCATTCAGTCGGGCGCTTGGGCCGACATCCGCAGGCGAATCACCGTCTGCGGCTCAGTGTCAGCGTAGAGCGACCGCATTTCTCGCTAGCCCTATCCGTCAGCAAGAATAAGGGGAGGACGTGTTGGCGCATGCTCTGCGCTCCGAATTATCGTGTTGGTGCTTCCTCGGACGGTATCGACACCGGGATGCCGGAGACAGATAAGTCACTGTGTAAACGTACAGTATCGCGGATTGCGCGTAAAGACATAGACTTACCATTCCGACACAAACGCGGAGCGCGCCATGGTCACCAAGACCGTCCGCCGGACATTTTCCGGTTTGACTTCGGCGTTTTCGCCAGGTCCGAAGGGCAAGCAAGGGGTCGCATATACCCTGAAATCGGCCCAGCAACGCGCCGACGAAGCCTGGAGGCGCACGACGCACGGAGTCCACAGTTCCCCACTCAGTAAAGTTCCCAAAGCCTGATTTTCGGAAACCAGAAGCAGGACCGAGCCTGCCGTTCGAATTAGCTCTCACTGAAGCCGGAGACGAACCATGACTGCGCCGCAAAAACTTTACGGTGTGACGCTGAAGCCCCAAGCCAGGGCTCCGCGCAAGCTGATCGAAGTCCCCGACCCCGAGGTGCGCCCGGACCTTCTCGAAGCCGTTCGCCGGGCCGTGGTTGAGAATCGGGAAGCCGGGGAGCGACGACCCCGAGAATAGTGCGATCGAGCATGGTGGCCGTGGCATAGGCGATTTGAACTGCGAGACATAGCCGCTCGGGTCGGAAAAACTATCGAATCGGGTAACCGGCGGGTACGGCGTAGGGAATCGCTCCACGGCTGAAAGCAGAGGTCGGGGGGTGGCGACCAAAGGTAACGTCTGGCGATATGGCGCGGTCGCGGGGACTTCGCGAACCGGCTGTCAGAAACAAGGTAGGTTCGTACGTCTCTAAACCAACGGCTCTTTCCGAGCCTTGACGTGTCTCTCGACCGCAATCGTTCAACGGCTAAGTTCGGTCGAACTGAGCCGGTCGTTGTCAGCCACAGAAGCGCGCGCAAAGCGCATTTGATACTCGCTCGGCGAAAGTCCGGTTTTGCGCTTGAACAACTCTCGAAACGTACTGATGTCTCCATAGCCAACACGCTGGCTGACTATCTCAAGCCCGATGGGCCTCGACTCCAGCAACTGTTTGGCTACTTCTATGCGCAGGTTCTGCAGATACGTTAGTGGCGCAAGGCCTACTGCCTGCTTGAAACGCCGGTTAAGCGTCCGTTCGCTGACAGCAAGCCATGCAGCGAGCTCGCTCAGCCGGAACCCCTCCTGAAGTGTCGCCTCCATGCGCTGTTGAGCTCGCGCGACGAGCGAGTCGACATGTCCGTGGTCGTCGAGCAGCTTCGCGTAAGACGCTTGAGAAGTCCGGTTCATGTCGATCAGTAGCGACTTGGCGGTCATCGCCGCAAGCTTGTCGCCGGCGAACATCTCTACCAGCCGGACGGCGAGATTGAGATACGACGTCACCGAACCGCCCGAGACAATGCCGTCTTGCCAGGTCAGGATCTCCCGGGCACGGAGTTCGACACGCGGATACCGCCGGGCGAAGTCAGCCGCGTTGGCCCAGTGTGTGGTGGCGACCCGGCCGTCCAGCAAACCCGCCTCGGCAAGCAGATAGTTGCCAGTGCAGTACGCAGCCAGCACAGCGCCTGCCTTGCGCTGGCGCCTTAGCGCGGAAGAGAGCGCATTCATCTGCTCGCGGCGGCCGATGAACTCATCCATGTTGGAAAAAAACGGGGCCGTCAGCAGGATGGCATCTGCACGTTTGCGCGGATCGATTTTGCCGTCCACCGGAATGCTCTGGCCCGACGCAGCCGTGACGGGCTGTCCGTCCAGCGATTCCACGCGCCACGCGAACATGGGTAAAGGTTTGGCCCCACGCGCGGCTAACTTGCCGTTCAGATAGTTGGCGGCGCTCAGGACGTCAATGGGTCCCGCGACGCCTGACGCCAGAATTCCGTCATAGACCCAGATCCTGATCGTGATCATTTGCGTGTGTGTCTGATATTCCTCGAATAATGGCAATGCTGCCACTTCCGGGTGTGTCCGTAAAGGCCGATTATCGCCCCATCGAAACACCTGAAGAGGGAACGACATCATGCCAATGATCGACGCACTGTGGCCGGACGACGCCTTGACGCCAGAAGCGGAAGCACGTCTGGTTAAAGAACTGACTGACATCCTGATCAAGGCGGAAGGCTATGACGCGGCTAATCCGATTGCGCAAAGCGTGACGGTGCTTCATCTCCATCGGCCGGCCGCGGTATTCGTCGCAGGAGAACGTTCGAAGGCGGCGCGCTACCGGATCATTCCGTCGGCGCCAGAAGGGCAATACACGGCAGAGTCACGCAGCGCATTGGTTAAAGCGGTGACGGAAGCGGTGGCCCGCGCCGAGAACCGACCGTTCGAAGAGGTCGCGCCGCGCGTCTGGGTTTTTCCGACGGAGATTCCGGACGGCACCTGGGGCAGTCGCGGTGCCATCTGGACGCTCCCCGACATTCACGCAATTCTGGCCGGTGAGTCCGAGCGAAGCGTCGGCGAGGATCGACTCGCCCGCAGACGACGGGAAAAGGCACGCATCACGCTGGTAGCCGCAGTCGATGCCGCTAGCGTTGCGACTTCCATGTCCTGACAGCGTCTCTCGCGTTCTGGTCGGCGAGACGGCAGAGGGTGTCGCGCTCGCTAATTATTTCCATACTACCGATAGAGAAGCCGATATGAAATTCAACGATACCGCGCCAGTTCTTGAGCCTGCCGGCGGCCTGCCGTTCTGGCTGGCAAAGCTGGCCGAAAATGCGACGCTTGAGGCGACTGTCCTGAAGCGTCCGGTGGAAGGGCGAGCGGACATCCTGGCGGTGATCAGGCACGCTGTCGCGCTCTACGAGTTCCAGCATCACAGCTACAAGGGCGAGATCGGCAACGGACTCTACATGGAGTCCTACCGTTCGCAGATTCAGGGCGTGCCGATCGAGACTCTGCTCGTGGCGCACATAAATGAACAGGGTGAAGCTGATTCTGTGGTGATCAACCATCGTCCGATGAATGCGGCGATTCTGTTTTCAAAACTGATGCGGGAGCGGGTCGATGAACGGTTCCGCGACCTCTATCTGGCAGGGCCGGAAGCCGACACCGAAACATGAGCTGATGATGTCTTTAGATATTCAAAACAAAGCAGGTCATGACGTCAGCGGTGAGGTTGCGCAGAACTGTCTGCTGACGCGCACGCGGCAGATCTCCAGAGTTTTGACCGCGATCTACGACGAGGCGCTACGGCCGTTCGGCATTAACGCCTCTCAATTCAGCCTGCTTGTCCTCATTGTTGAGCTTGGACCCATCAGCCGCGCGGATCTGGGGCGCAAGAATCATCACGATCGTTCGACGCTGACAAGGAATTTGCAACCCCTCATCTCTCAGGAGTGGGTGTTCGAAGGTGCCCCTGAAAGCAATGGCCGCAGTCGGCCCCTTGCGCTGACAGGACAAGGCAAAGCATTGCTCGGCGACGCTGCGTCTGCGTGGTCGACTGCGCAGGCAAAAGCCAGATTGCTTGTCGGAGAGCCCGGTGCTAACGCGCTGATGGGCATCGCGGGCAAGTTACCGCAGCGCATGCGCTAATTTTTCTAATCATCGATGTTGCATATGCAATATCGCAAGGGCGCTCTGTGCCCGTTCTTATGAATCAAGGAGTTTGCAATGAAAGTCGTCAAAGCCGCAGCAGTCCAGATCAGCCCGGTGCTTTACAGCCGTGAGGCCACCGTCGCAAAGGTCGTGCAGAAGATCCACGAACTGGGCCAACAGGGCGTGCAGTTCGCCACGTTTCCGGAGACGGTGGTGCCTTATTACCCGTACTTTGCAGCGGTCCAGACGGGCATTCAGCTTTTGTCTGGAAAAGAGCATCTGAGGCTGCTCGAGCAGTCCGTGACGGTGCCGTCTCCCGCCACCGACGCAATTGGCGAGGCGGCTCGCCAGGCAGGCATGGTGGTGTCGATCGGCGTCAACGAGCGTGATGGTGGAACCATCTACAACACTCAGCTGCTCTTCGATGCCGATGGCACCTTGATCCAGCGCCGGCGCAAGATCACGCCTACGCATTTCGAGCGGATGGTCTGGGGGCAGGGCGACGGGTCGGGTCTGCGCGCCGTCGATAGCAAGGTCGGGCGCATCGGTCAGCTCGCATGCTTTGAGCACAACAATCCGCTGGCGCGCTACGCGATGATGGCCGACGGCGAGCAGATCCATTCGGCGATGTATCCGGGTTCCGCTTTCGGCGAGGGATTTGCGCAAAGGATGGAAATCAATATCCGCCAGCACGCACTGGAGTCCGGCTGTTTCGTCGTCAACGCGACGGCGTGGCTGGACGCCGATCAACAGGCGCAAATCATGAAGGACACGGGCTGCGAAATCGGTCCGATCTCGGGTGGTTGCTTCACCACCATTGTGACGCCCGAGGGCATGCTGATCGGCGAACCCCTCCGCTCGGGCGAGGGCGAGGTCATTGCCGATCTCGACTTCACGATGATCGACCGACGCAAGCTGTTGATGGACTCAGCCGGTCACTACAACCGGCCGGAATTGCTGAGCTTGATGATCGACCGTACCCCGACTGCGCATATTCACGAACGTGGCGTCCACGGCAAATCGATCGCAGAACAAGACTCGGACGATGTGAGCATCACGGCTGCCTAAGCATGTCGAATCGACAGCGGCTCATGCCTTCTTTTAACTAACTCTCTAAATGTAGGGAGACGTACTTTGAAAGTCATATCGAGAATTGCCACTGCCGGCGCTGCGTTAGCAGCGCTGATGTTGCCCCTTGCGCCCGGTTACGCGCAGCCACTGTCCCACGTCGGCACTGCTGCGACGATCGTGCATAAGACGACCACCGGGAAGAACGCCAACGTATCCGATGCGGCGCTGGTGAAGTCGCTGCCCGGATTCAGGAACGGCTACGCCGAGGTGGATGGTGTACGGCTGCATTACGTCGTGGGCGGCAAAGGCGAACCATTGGTTCTGCTGCCGGGCTGGCCCGAGACCTGGTGGACATTCCACAAGATCATGCCGGCGCTGGCCGAGCAGCACACCGTCATCGCCGTGGACCTGCGTGGCATGGGTTCATCGTCGAGACCCGCCGATGGTTACGACAAGAAGACCATGGCCAGAGACGTCTACGAACTGGTCAAATCATTGGGCTATGACAAGGCCAGTGTTGCCGGACATGACATCGGTTCGGCTGTGGCGTTCGCATATGGCGAGAACTATCCGCAAGCCACCGACAAACTTGTGATGATGGAGTTACCGCACCCGGACGACAGCCTGATGTCGTTTCCGCTGCTACCGGCGCAAGGCGCCTTCAGCGACAAGCTGGGCACGGCGCGTCCTTACTTGTGGTGGTTCGCGTTCAATCAGGTGCAGGGGCTGCCGGAAAAGCTTCTGGCCGGTCACATTCGGGTGGAACAGGACTGGATCTTCAACTACTTTTTAGAGGATGCGAGCGCGGTAGACGCGCGCGACCGTGCCGTGTACGAGCGGGCCTACAACACGGCTGACGCGATCCGTGCAAGCAACGCGTGGTATCAGGCCTTCCCCCAGGATGTGATCGACAACAAGGGGTACGGCACGCTGCAGATGCCCGTCCTTGCATTAGGTGGCCCGGCGTACGGATGGATGAAGAAGGTCGTCGCGCAGAAAGCGGCGAATCTGACCGCGGTGAAGGTTGAGAACAGCGGTCACTTCATTCAGGAAGAGCAGTCGGAACGCGTGGCCAGAACGATGATTGATTTCCTGCAGGACGATCATCAACCGGCACTGAAACTCTGATCGGACAGCCACTCCGTCGGGATTCATTTCGTCCTTAAGTGTGCATATGCATAAATGCATGGGTACTTATCGAAGAGGTTAAAGATATGAAGATTCAAACTACACAGGATCGGCCGATTCTGGTCACGGGAGCCGCCGGCGCGATTGGTGGCATCGGCCGCAATGTCACCGAAATGCTCCTCGCCAAGGGGCATAAGGTGCGCGCTCTGGTTCGCCGTGAGGATAAACGCGCGGAAGAATTGCGTCGGCTCGGCGCCGAGGTCGTGCTGGGCGACCTGACTGATCTCACCTCGATGCATCGTGCGATAGAAGGGTGCTCGCGCATTTATTTCGGCATGTCGATCTCGGCGAATTATCTGGAAGCCACGGTCAACGTTGCTGCAGTGGCGCGTCACCATGGCATCGAAGCCCTCGTGAACATGTCGCAGATGACGGTCACGGAAATGAGCATCACGGAGACCACCCGCAGCCCTCAGCACAAGCTGCACTGGCTTGCCGAGCAGGTCCTGGCATGGTCTGGGCTGCCGGTCGTCACGGTGCGGCCTACGGTCTTTCTCGAAGGCTTCTTTCTGCGTCTTGCCGACGCAGGCGTGCGTGATCGCGATGAACTGGTGTTACCGCTAGGTAGCAGCCGCACTTCGCCGATCTCTGCTGTCGATGTGGCGCGTGCCGTATCCGTCATCCTCGACGATCCGGCGCCGCACATCGGCCATGTCTATAACCTGACGGGGCCCGAGTCCGCTGATCTCGAGCACTATGCGCGTGCTTTTTCCGACGCGCTCGGCCGGACGATCCATTACCGCGACGTGCCGCTTTCTGCGTGGACCAACACGCTCCGGGAAGTGGGCGTGCCAACGCATCTTGTCGATCACCTCGCCGTGATGGCTGAACTTCACACGCAGGGAAGATACGACCGCATGACGGATGATCTGTTCAAGCTCACCGGTAAGGCACCGACGAACATGCACGAATTCGTGACGCTCCACGCCGCTGAGTTCACTCGCGGTGGAACGACCATTTGATGCCTTCGTCTTCTGCAGACGCCGGCTTATTGCAATCGTTAGCGCGTGAGATCACGCAGCTACTAACCGAGGACCTGGCCCATCGCCAGTCGAAAAACCTATGTCAGACAACACCTTTCCCCAATCACCATCGCGCCGTCGCTTTGTTGGCGTGGCAGCGGCAGCCGTTGCTGCCGGCTCCCTAAGTCAGCTCGCGTTCGCGCAGACGAATCAAGCCATCACTGACGCTGCCTCGTCGACAGGTGCCGACAAGACCGCTGTTCGTCCGCTTCGTATCCATGTGCCCGAGTCGCAACTGACCGACTTGCGGCGACGCATCAAGGCGACGAGATGGCCGGATCGGGAGGTAGTCACCGATGACTCGCAAGGCGTGCCGCTCGCGATGATTCAGGAACTCGCGCGTCATTGGTCGACCGATTACGACTGGCGCAAGGTTGAGGCGAAGCTGAACGCGCTGCCGAATTTCGTGACTGAGATCGACGGCGTGGACATCCATTTCATCCACGTCCGTTCAAAGCATGAAAACGCGATGCCGCTCGTGGTCACGCACGGATGGCCCGGCTCCATCATCGAGCAACTCAAGATCATCGATCCGTTGGTCAATCCGACCGCGTATGGCGCGAGCGCATCGGATGCATTCCATCTGGTGATTCCGTCGCTACCGGGTTATGGATTTTCGGGCAAGCCTGGAGAAGTCGGCTGGGGTCCGGAACGCACCGCACGTGCCTGGGTCGTGATGATGAAGCGCCTGGGCTATGCGAAATTCGCGGCGCAAGGCGGCGATCTCGGCGGCATTGTGGCCAACGTGATGGCCAAGCAGGCCCCGCCGGAGTTGATTGGTATTCATGTCAACTTCCCCGCGACGGTTCCACCAGCGATCGCAAAGGCACTTCAAGTCGGCGATCCCGCGCCAGCAAGCCTGTCGGCTGACGAAAGACTCGCGTATGATCAACTCAGCGCCCTGTCCAAGCGGCGCGCCTACGCATTGGAGCAGGGCACGCGTCCGCAAACCCTTTACGGACTGGCGGACTCACCCGTTGCATTGGCAAGCTGGCTGCTGGATCACCCGGACGGTTACGGACAGCCCGCAGCGGCACTCACCTCAGCGGTGTTCGGGCGCACGATCAACGGACACTCTGCGGGCGACGTGACACGAGACGACGTTCTCGACGACATCACGCTTTACTGGTTGACGAATACAGGGGTTTCCGCGGCTCGCTTCTATTGGGAATCTCACTTCAACTTTTATGCTGCCGCCGACGTCTCCGTCCCGGCTGCCGTGAGTGCCTTTCCCGGTGAGAATTATCAGGCTCCGCGGAGTTGGTCGGAGCAGGCGTATCACAACCTCATTTACTACAACCGACCCGAAAAAGGCGGTCATTTTGCGGCGTGGGAGCAGCCGAGGTTGTTTGTGGAAGAGGTTCGAGCGGGTCTGAGATCGCTGCGCACGTAGTGGGGCGGGGGAGGCTCCGGCCTCCTATCTCTTGTGGCTAGCCTTCATCAGATTCCTGAGGTCGCGAGCCTGGCTCGTTTCGGTAACTTTGCTTGTCCAATTTCGTAAGCAACAGCCTCTGTGCTGATCATTTCTGCTGGAGTTTCCATGTCGCAAATCACCCCGATGCCAACCACGCCAACCACGAAGATATTGGCGATTGGCACCTTTCCGCCGGGCACGGACATGCAACTTGTCCAACACATTCTTTCGACCGAAGTTCGCGAGACGGCGCAGCTCTACCTCGAGGGCAAGATTGACCAGTGGTATTCACTGCAAGACCGGGCCGGGGTGGCGTTCATCCTGAACGTTACGGACGTAAATCAGGCGCATGAAATGCTTGAGGCACTTCCATTGGGGAAAGCGGACTTAATGACGTTCTCGCTCCTCCCAATAGGCCCACTGAAACCGTTGAGCAAGCTTTTGAATCCACTCCCTCCTCAGTAGAAAGCGCTATAGCGTACTGGGCTACTGTTAGTGTGCACCGTCGGCTCAACATTCAATGAACCTGTTGGCCGACAGTTTTATACCGTTGACGTGGGCAGTTCAGCGTTACATGAACATCGACCGTGGCCATCCAGCGATGCGAACGAGAAGGGAAGCGACCGTTCGTTCGCCGGATCCAACGACCGTTTTCGGAAGCCACGAACGTCTCTTCGGGGGTGAACTGTCACGGTGGTCATCCGTCTTGGTGCGGCCACAACGCGACATTCGCGTGGGCGCAGCCCCCGGTCATCCAGATGACAGATCAGCGCGGCAGAACGGCCATAGACGGACGCGAGTCGCGTGCCGACGCTCCGGGTATTCGGGCGTCGGACGTCATTCGCGACGGACCAACGGAGAGGCTCTTGTCATCGCCTTCAGTGTGAGTGAGGTGTGCCCTCTGGGACCGTGAACGTCACCGTCTGCCTGCACTCAGCGCACCCAGCGAATACGTGGTGTTGAGCGTCGACCAACTCGACAAGCATTTTGTGCTGACCGGGTGGCAGACCCGCCACGCTGATTGTATTGACGTCATTCGCTTCTACCCAACCCCAGGGCAGATCGTCGATGTGTACGTGCAGATGCCCGATTCGTGGAGACACGTTGAGCGCGGCTGCCCCGAACACCGGTACGATATGCACGTTCTCCACCCGATATTGGATCCAGACGATGCCGTGGGCCAATCCTGCGGGAAGCGGCGTGGGATCCACAATCAGTTTGGGTGGGGGTTCGTTATCGATGGCGACGTACGGTGAGGCCACGCCGACCGCCCCTGTGCTCTGGGCGAAGGCGGTCGTTGCGAGCACGGTACTAGCCGCGACTGCGGCAAGCGTCTTGATCAGCATGTTCATTTGCGTTCTGACTATTTGATCCCCAACGGGAAAAGTTTCGATTGGCTTGGCGTGAAATCGCCGGGCCGTGTCATGGCAATTGCACGGATGTGACCTCCAGGGCTCTCCGACAGTCAGCCACCTGTTATAAATGTGATCCATTGAGCGGCCATCGTTACAAAATGGCCCGGCACGAAGAACACATCCAACCGATAGTGCGGTAGCAACCTGATATCCGAAGCAAGCCCAGTTTTTGAGGTGCGCTGTTCTGCTAGCGATGGGCGTATTTGAGCAGATGAGTGTATCCCGCTTGTGTCCGAAAGTCAGTTGTGTGTAAGCGCGTGTATCTCTTTCTGTCTGGAGATACGTTGGAGTACAAAAGGACAGTGCGGGACAGGAGGGAAGCCAGCGCCGAGAATCAGTTGCTGTTCGAAGTGATGCCCTGATTGCCGGTCATGGACAAGGCCATGACGATCCTCGACGACGCAGACGGAGTACTGGGGGAGTGGCGAGGGCGGTAGCGCGATGATCCCGCGAGATCTCCGTCGCCGGTGCTGTGTGACTCGTTTCTACATTCTGCTTTGGATCTTCTGCAGCAACTGCAGATATCTCCGCTAACTACGCGACTTGGCTTGTGGTTTCGCGTTCAGCAGGAGCGGATAGATGAGCTTCATGGCGAGCTCCGTCACGGACAACTACCATGAATTTTTCCTGCAATTTACCTGCCAAACCGATGGAAGCTGGCGGATCTTCTTGGAAGCGATCGGAGCTACCGCCAGCCACTGGATGCGCCACCGCAGTGAGTCCATATCGCGTGAACCATTCGCTGTAACCGTGTACAAGAAACTCTCCCGAGCGTTCTATGTATTGCTGCCGGGACGTTTCATAAACCTTCCGAATCGCAAACCACGGCACATGCGGCAAATCGTGATGCACCAGATGATAGTTGTTGTTCAGGAACAGCAGCCGCCAGAACCAACCTGCTTCGTTGATGACGGTGCGATGCTCGTGAGCATGTGCCACCCGATGTTCCTGAAACGAGCGGATCGAACCTAACGACAACGATCCATAACCCGCGCCGACGATAAAAGTCCAGGCAGGGATTTCGCAGACACGTTGAAGCCACACCGTCAGTGCGGCTAACGCAGCCAGATGCGCGAGCCACATCGGCACATGGCGCCAATCGCCGCGTTTGATACTGCGTAGTTCATCGACACCCGTTGCCGCTATGGAAAATGCCGGTCCGACGATCAGTCGGCCGATAAACGTATTGCGGAAAGTCAGCAGCGCGCGAATCGCCAGACCTGCACGTTGCCACACGCGCTGGCTGACGAAGTAGCTTTCGGGATCGCGCTCAGGAAGTGTCAGATGCGGGTCGTCGTGATGCTGAAGATGCGAATCACGATAAACGCTGTACGGAAACCACACCGCGAGCGGCGCGAATCCTAATAGTGCGTTGAAGAACGGCGAACGTGTCGGATGGCCGTGCAGCAACTCATGTTGCAGAGACATGTACCACGCACCCAGCAACGCCAGCAGCGCGATGGTCAGCGGCAGACCGAGTACGCGCGCATGCGTCGCCGCAGCGAACCATCCACCGTAGATCGTGACGATCAGCAGCCATGTCGGCCATTGCGTGCGCCATGTCCAGCCTGAAGCCTGTTGGGCGAGTGCTTTGCGTTGCGTGTCGTCGAGGTAAATCGCCATTGGCTGGGTCGGTCGGAGTGCAGGTTTAGACCGATCCTACGGACCAATTCACGCGACTAGAACCATTTTGTTCAGCAATGCATCTGCGCAAATGTGCAAAAGCGGGGGGCCATATCGCCAGCCCTTGCGCGGCGCGAGGCCGCTATCACCCGGCGCGCAGAACGCCTTGCAAGGTCCTCGCGGATCCTGTCCGGGCAATCAGTAAAAGAGGCTTATTTATCGTCCGCCACGCGGCACGCATGATCGAGCAGGCCTTCCGCCGAGCCGCTGCCGTTGTCGATATCGAGGCCGCTATTAACGACGAGCCAGCCGTCTTTCTCAGCCGATGGCCCCGCACCCGTCACGAGGATAGTTTGCATGGCCATCGCCGCAGCGTCTCTGTTATCACGCGCGACGATACGAAACGGATTGCTTGTTTGATCGAGCGAGGTGACGCGCATGATCCGGTAACGCTGGCCGTCGAGCGTATCCCAGCGCCACTCGCCAGGCGTGTCCTTCGCGTGACGCGCCAAGGCGTCGCTCACCTTGCTGTGCATGCAATCGATATGGATATGCAGCTGGTTTTGCGTGCGGCGGAATTGCGAGTTGATCTCGAGGCCGAGTTGATTGTCGGGCAAGGATCGCTTGACGGACTTCTCGACGTACAGCCGCGACACCCACGCATCGTCCCAGTAGTCCGGTGCATTCGGCGCAAGTACGAACGGACTTTCTATGCCGGTGACGCGGTCGGTCGGAATCAGCAGATGCTGTGAGCGGCCGACAATATCCTTCAGGATCGCATAGCGTTTGTCGAGATCGACGACCGTGCATTGGCCCGGCGTGCCGGTGGCTTGTTGCGACGGCACGCAGCGCAGATCGACGATTTTCCAGAGCGCGTTCGAATCGACTGCAGCAAGGCGCGCGCAGGAGGTGGCGGTGAAGGCGACCGCCAAAGCGGCGGTGGCGCGCAGAATAGTTTGGCGAAGGTGGGCGGGTTTGGGCACTGTCATCGGCATGCGGATCGGCATTTCTTTACTGGCGTGTTTAGCGACATCTTCAATGGCACTTTCAGTGGCACCTGCAGTGGCATCTGCAGCGGTATTTTCAAACCCGTCACAGCACCGGCGCCGGCAGCACGCCGAGCAATTGCTCGAAGGCGACGCCGATCGCCAGCAGCCGCCGGTCCTCGCCGAGCGGGCCATCCAGTTCCAGGCCGACCGGCAGACCGCCGGCAGTCATCCCCGCCGCCAGCGACAAGCCCGGAATGCCGGCCGTGCTGGCCGGGTCGGTATTGCGCAGGAACGCGTCCATCGTATCGATTGGCGCGGCGCCATCGATCGATACCGTCGACGAGCCGTTCAGGTCGTCGATCGGCACCGCGGCGAGGCGCGTGGTTGGGAACAGCAGCGCATCGAGACGTTCGTCCGCGAAAGTCGCCGCGACATACTGCTGCAAGCGCGGCCGCCATTGCTTCAGCGCTGCGTCGTAATGAGCGCCGAGTACGTCGGCGAGCACGCCGTCTTAGATCGCGCGCACGTCCGGGCTCGCGATGCGGGCCGCCATTTCCGCGACGGTCTTTACCGGCGTGTTATTGGCGACGAGCCAGGCGAGCACGTCCTCGCGCGGCTCATGGATTGCGATCGGTCCGCCAACATGACCGTTCAAAGTTTCCAGTTCGCTCATCGCGACAGGCACGAAGGTTACGCCCGCGGATTCGAGGCAGTGCAATGCGGCGTGCGCGACGTCTTCCACCTGCTTTTCGAGCCCTTCCCAGAGCGGCTCGGGCAGGCCGATGCGCAAGCCGTTCAGCGTGATCGTGGGTAACGCTCCAGCTCCGGTGATCACGCCGTCGAGCAAAGCGATATCGGCAACCGTACGCGCCATCGGCCCGACCGTATCGCGCGTATGGCTGATCGGCACGACGGCATCCGGGTCGTGATAGCGCCGTTCGGCGCCACCGTTACCGACAGAAGGACGAAATCCGGCGGTGCCGGTCAACGCAGCCGGAATGCGAGTCGAGCCGCCGGTGTCGGTGCCCAGACCCGCGGGCACGATGCGCGCGGCGATCGCGGCGGCGGTGCCGCCCGACGAGCCGCCGGGGATCAGCGTGGGGTCGTACGGATTGCGCACCGGTCCGGCGTGCGTGGCGAAGTTCGTGCTGGTGATGCCGAACGCGAGTTCGTGCATGTTGGCTTTGCCGAGAATGATCGCGCCGGCGTCGAGAAGCCGTTGTACCGAAGGTGCGTTCGTCTTCGGTACGAAGCCTTCCAGCGCGGGCGTGCCCGCCGAGGTCTGCAAGCCGGCCGTGTTGATGTTGTCCTTCACGACGATAGGCAAACCGGCGAGCGGCAATTGCGCTTTTGCTTCGGGCGGCAAGGCATCGATGCGCTGCGCGGCGGCCAGCGCGCCGTCGAGGTCGAGCGTGGTGAGCGCATTGAGGCTCGAGAGCGACGCCGCGCGCGCCAGCAGCGTGGCCATATAGTCGGCGGCTTTGAGGCGCCCGGACTGGATCGCGGCGACCGCTTCGGTTGCGGTTAGGGCCAACTGTTGATCGACGGTCCATGTCATCGCAGGCGTCTCCTTTAAACGAGGTGTCGCCTATTCTGGCACAGCCGCTTAAAAATCGACGCCGCGTGGCGCAAGGTGGCCCACGTTTGCCGGCTCGCAAGCCAACCGGCCTTCAGGTTCTGCGTGCGAGACCGGCGAGACCACCCGGATACTATCGAATGAGCCTGCCGACGTTATTGCCGGCTGTCGATCCACATGCGTCCCCAGCGGAACGCATAGGCGAGCGCGTGCTCTTCGTCGAAGAAATAATCGAGTGCGTCGAACGAGTACGCCTGACCTTGACTTGCAGACGTTTTCTCGATGGTCAGGTTGGCGGCGAACAGGCCGTTGGGGAGTCGTTGTGCAGCCGGTGCGACTTCGTAGCCCTTGTAGCGGATATTTGAATTCATGGTCGTGGCAGTGAGTGTGCCCGCGTGTATTGCTAAGGAGCCGGCGCGCGGGACGCAACCCTGTGCGTCAGGCAACCGGTGGGTGAGCGGGCAGGATGAAGCGTAGGCCGCGCCGCGCAGCGGGTGAACCAATCTTTCGTCGTAAGCAAATCAGCGAGGTCCGGGAACGGTCTTCAGGAGACAGGATCGGACCATAGTCGCAGTGTTCGAACACACTATCCGGCGTTGTGGGATAGCGGTCTGTTGTGTGGCGCACGGTTTGAGCGAGCGGAAACACGAACGCGTTCGAAAGCGCATCGCGTGGCCTGTCGGCCTTAAAAGTATTGTCGGAGGATGCTGCGATTAGCGGGGAGAGGGGCAAGCGCACGCATGCGTCGAATGGTTGAATCAGGCGACGGGATGGTCGCCGATCTAGCGCAAACGCGGATGCGTCGGGGACCCACAAGCGCAGGTCCTCGACGTTGTACGTAAATGCCTTAAACCGCGTGCAACAACCGGGCGGGTTGCGCTTCCTTGACTGCGTTGCCGAGCGGCGCGGCCGTAGGCGTGCGATGCGCGTTGAACGCGAGGGCGAATTGCGCGGCCTGCTGGCCGACCGTGGCGAGCTGATCGACCACCTTGGCGTCGGAACAGCTGTCGACGGTGTCGAAACGCGTTTCCAGCGTGTTGATCCCGGCGCCGAACGGCGTCGGCCAGCCGCGCAACGCGTGGACGATCGAGCGTAGCGACGTCAGCACCGAGCCGGCGGCCTGCCAGCCATAAGCGGTGACGATACAGCCGACCGCGCGGCCATCCAGATACGGGCGTTCATCGGCGCGCAGCTCCTCGAGGGTGTCGAGTGCGTTCTTGACGAGGCCCGAGACGCCGCCGTGGTAACCGGGTGTCGCGATGATCAGCGCGTCCGCATGGCGCACGGCTTCGATCAGCTCGAGCTGTTCGGCGGTGCGTTGAGGGTTTTCCGGGGCGTAGTGGGGCAGGCTATGCAGGAACGTGCCGCCGAACAGGCGGGTATTCGCGCCCGCGGCTTCCGCGCCACGCAGCGCAAAGCCGAGCGCGCGCTCGGTCGACGACGCCGCGCGTGTCGTGCCGCCGATGCCGATTACGAGCGGCCGGCGATGATGGTCGAAACTGGTCAACGAAATGCTCCTTCGGTAGCGGCTCACGGAACGCTGGCGCGGGGCTGCGCGTAGACGAACCGGGGCGAACCGGACTTTGAAGTGTCATCTTAATGACCGCCGCGAGCCGGGCGAAGCGACTTTTTGTTCTAACGATATAACCGTGCGGGGTTATCGGCGGCCCAGCGGGCTGTCTGACGGATGCTTTGAAGCCGTTTCAGATCCCCATGCGCGGCCCTGTGCAATGCAGTTGAGGCGGCCCTCGATAAGCATATGGCGAACCATTGTTTGGGGGCGCGATGACACGCGGCTATGATCGAGTCGTCTCCTCCATGACATCTCCTTGACAT
>DASVNP010000473.1:0-5370 GCA_036383775.1 Paraburkholderia sp.
GAACGGGTGGGCTCGGAGGGCAACTTCTTCGCGCCGACCGTGCTGACCAACGTGCCGCTCGAAGTCGACGTGTTCAACAACGAGCCGTTCGGCCCGATCGCCGCGATCCGCGGCTTCGACAAACTGGAAGAGGCGATCGCCGAATCCAACCGTCTGCCGTACGGCCTCGCGGGCTATGCGTTCACGAAGGCGTTCAGCAACGTGCATCTGCTGTCGCAGCAGCTGGAAGTCGGCATGCTGTGGATCAACCAGCCGGCCACGCCGTGGCCGGAGATGCCGTTTGGCGGCGTGAAGGATTCCGGTTACGGTTCGGAAGGCGGGCCGGAGGCGATGGAAGCCTATCTGGTCACCAAGTCGGTGTCGGTGACGGCGGCTTAAGGTGATTTAAGGCGGGGTTAGCCGATACGCGGGTGGAGGCGAGGCGCGTGGAGGGAAGGGCTATAGTGCGTTGTTGCTAGCCCTTCTCTGACAGACCGTTAGCGTGAGTCCACAGGAGTAGATCACATGCAAACTGTATCTCCTCAGAAAACCATCCTTCTTATCGGCGCATCCCGTGGCCTTGGCTTGGCGATGACCGAGGAATACCTCAAGCGCGGCCGGCGCGTGATCGCCACCGGGCGTGCCACGTCGACCGACAAGCTCCGTCGCCTCACAGGATCAATTGAGGTTGAAACCGTCGACATCACGCACCCGGAGCAGGTCGTGGCTTTACGTGCCCGTCTTGCAGACCGACAGATAGACGTGTTGTTCGTCAACGCAGGCGTCAAGAACGACGATCAGGAAACCATCGCGGATGTCTCCACCGAGGAATTCATACGCGTGATGGTGACGAACTCGCTTAGCCCCATGCGAGTCGTCGAGACGTTACAGGATCTCGTCAAACCCAACGGAACGATTGGCGTGATGTCGTCGGGGCAGGGCAGCGTCACGAACAACATCAATGGAAACTACGAGGTCTACCGGGGCAGCAAGGCCGCGCTGAACATGTTCATGCGCAGTTTCGCGGCCCGCCACGCCGATGACCCGCGAACCCTGTTGCTGATGGCACCGGGTTGGGTGCGCACGGACATGGGCGGACCGGAAGCGCGCTTAAGTATCGAAGAAAGCATCCCGAACCTGGTGAACACGATTGAGGCTCACGAAGGGCGTTCGGGATTGCATTACCTCGATTATCTCGGACGAGTAGTGCCCTGGTGAGGCGGCAGGCCGTGTTTCACCAACCGCTTAGCCGACATTTTGTATTTCGAGGTTTTTTACAAGTCGAACCCGACAGCCAGGCTACTATCAAAAGTCAATGCCAACTGTCTCGATGGCGCGGACACGACGATGCTCCTCTCGAAGTCAGTTGACACCCTGTGTAACTGAATGGAGATAACGATGACTGAGCTCGTAACATGCTTGTGGTTCGATCAAGGTAAAGCGCGCGAGGCGGCGGAGTTTTACGCCGCCACCTTTCCCGACAGCCATGTCGATGCAAGACATGTGTCCCCCATACCTGGCATTGGGCAGGGGCCGGAGTTGACCGTCGAGTTCACCGTGCTCGGCCGGCGCTTCCTGGGGCTGAACGGCGGACCCGGGCCCAAGGCCACTGAGGCGGTAAGTTTTATCGTCAAGACAGCGAGCCAGGAAGAAACTGACCGATATTGGAACGCCGTTACGGGCGATGGCGGAGAGGAGGCGCCTTGCGGCTGGTGCAAGGACCGCTGGGGATTTTCGTGGCAGATCACGCCCACGCGGCTGCTCGAACTCGTCAGCGGGGGCGATCGTGATGCCGGCCGGCGCGCCATGAACGCAATGATGAAAATGAAGAAGATCGATATAGCCGAATTGGAGCGCGCGGTGGCGGCCGCTGATTAACATGCAGCCGCGGTGAAGGTGTACGCAACGCCTTCACCTTGGCCACGCAACCTGGAACGCTGACGAGAGACTCGACATCTGCCCGCCTCAGTTATGCCATTAACGCGAGGCGGATGAACTGCCATAGGTCGATTCCCAGCCGCCGCCGAGTGCCTTGCAGAGAGTGATGAGATTCGCGTCAGCGGTCCCCTTGCTTTGCTCGAGGTTGCTCTGGGCTTCCAGTAATTGCTTCTGCACGTTCAGCACGTCCAGATAGTCAAGTGCCCCTGCCTTGTAGCGCTGTTGTGCTACCGAGAGTGCGCGCTGGTTCAGCGCAATTACGGCGGTCAGCCGATCGCGGCGCCGCTGCTCGGCATCGTAGACCACGAGCGAATCGTCCACCTCACGCCACGCTTCGAGCACGGTGCGTTTGTAGACGAGCGCGGCTTCCTGCTGCTGCGCCTCGCGCAATTGCAGTGTCCCCTTGAGGCGCCCGCCTTCGAAGATCGGCATGGTGATGGAGGGGCCGACTACAAACTGCCCCGACGCCCAGTTGGCCAGGCTCGAAAGCTGAAGACTCTGGAAACCCGCGCTGCCATTGAGCGAGATGCGCGGATAGAAATCGGCTTTCGCCATGCCGATCGAAGCAGTCGCCGCATGCAGGTCCGCTTCCGCCTTCCGTATGTCGGGCCTGCGTTGCACCAGCTCCGACGGAAAGCCGATAGGTACCTGTGTCGGTAGCTCTGGCACGTCATGCGGCTCGTCGAGCGTTTGCTTCAGCGCACCCGGCTCCTTCGCGAGCAGGACGCCAATCGCGTTGATCGTAGTTTCGCTTCGCGATTCGAGCGTCGGAATCAGACTTTCGATCGATTCCACCTGCGCGGAAGCATTGGCTATGTCCAGATCCGTTGTCACGCCTTCACGCACCCGGACCTGCGTGAGCTTCGCGGTGTCGCGAGCAATCTCAAGATTTTGCCTGGCAATGCGTAGCAATGACTGTGTGTCTCGCAACTCGATGTAGTCTCGGGCGAGTTCGGCGCGGGCCGACAGCAGCACGGCGTTCCGGTCCTCATAAGATGCATCCGCCAGGGCGGACGCAGCTTCGACACCGCGGCGATTGCGGCCCCAGATGTCGAGCTCCCAGGAGGCATCGAAACCCATTTGATAGAGGTTGTAAGCCGGCGAACCTTTGGAACCGGGCAACGGCGCCACGCCAAGCGGCGTATTGCCCGAAGCGGATTGCGATTGGGTGCCGGTTGGGGTAACACCGAGCAAAGACAGTATGCCGTTCGGACTCCCTCGCTCGCGGTCGTACGACGCAGCGGCGTCTAGCGTGGGCAATTCCGCCGCGCCCGCCACGCGCTGTTCGGCCCGGCTTTGCCGAAGGCGCGCTGACGCAGCGGCCACATCGAGGTTCGCATCGGCCAGTTGCTGTTCGAGCGTGTTCAACGTGGGATCGTTGAACAGTGTCCACCACTGCTGACTGAATTCGGTCTCAACGGCCTTGCTGGATGCCTGCGCGGATTGGGTGCGATCAAAAACCTGCGTCGGCGTGGACGTTGTTGGACGTTCAAAATCTGGCCCGACGGTGCAGCCTGCGATCACCAGGCACGCCAGTATCTCCAGGACGATCGCGCGGAAGGAGAGGGTGTTCGCGTTCATTGTGTGTCTCCCTGCCTGGCCCGCGCATCGTGATGCTGAGCGACGGCCACTTCTGTTTCGACAGACAGTCCCACGCTCAACTCAGACGCCGTCTCCTGACCTTGGTCGATGGTGATCTTGACAGGGACGCGTTGGACGACTTTCGTGAAGTTGCCCGTTGCATTGTCAGGCGCGATTGGCGCAAAGCTCACACCGGTGGCGGGCGCGAGGCTATCCACGCGGCCGCGAATCACCACGCCAGGAAGGCTGTCGACCTTGATCCGCACGCTTTCGCCTGGCCGCATCCGGGTGACCTGGTTTTCCTGGAAGTTGGCGACGACATAGGCCTCGAAAAGCGGCACGATCGCGAGAACGGAGGCGCCTGGCGTCACGAATGCGCCAACCCGCGCTGAACGCCGCCCAACCTTGCCGTCGACCGGTGCGTGAATCTCGGTATAGGAGAGATTGAGCCTGGCCTGTTCGAGCGCCGCCTCGGCACGCGCGAGCGCGCCGGCCGCTTTGTCGCGCTGGGTCCGCAGGACGTCCAGGTTCTGCACGGTCGAAGCCAGCGCGGCCTGGTCGTGGGCCTGCTGCGCAAGTTGCTCCGCGAGCGTGCTCGATGCGTGCTGTTGCTCCTGGGCCGTTCCGGCGCCGGCTTGCGACAGATCCTGGTAGCGCGCGGCGTTGGCGCGCGCAAACCCGATCGACGCATCGTCGGATTTGAGCGTCGCGCGTGCCTGATCGACGAGTGAGGGCTGCCGCGCGATCTCCGCGTCGTAGTTGGCGACGGAGGCCTTGGCCGCGGCAACGTCCGCTTCGGCGCTCATCAATGCGGCTCTGAAGTCGCGGTCGTCAATCCGTACCAGCAGTTGGCCGGCTTTCACCGATTCGTTGTCTTTAACGAACACTTCGGATATCTGGCCGGCGACACGCGGCGCCACGAGAGTGAAGTCGGCCTCGACGTAAGCGTCGTTGGTGGATTCGGTATTGGCGTTGCCAGAGAGGCTTGTGCAAGTCCACGCGCCAACGCCGGCAGCGATAACCAGAGCGGCAGCACGAATGATTGTGAGAGGAGATCGAGCAGCGGATGACATGATTACCGTCCCTTGGTGGGAAGAGGAGGCGTAGCGCACCACGGCGGATAAATACGCACGGGCAACACTGGCACGAGGAAAAGAAGGGCAATGGCAACACCCGCCATCACGCGATAGAGATCCGCCGAGGTCAGTACGACAGCCTGCTCGTGGATCCGGTGAGCAAGTTCACCGAGCCCGTGAGCGGCGTCGATGCTTTGGCTCGTCACAAGCGCGTGGTTGCCCAAATGGTCCACGAGCATGTTCGAATGAAGACGTTCGCGATCGGTGCCAAATCCTTCGATAAGACCCGTCGCCACAGCCGCGGAAAACGTCTTGATCGAGTTGAACATGGCAGAGGCGAATGGACCGTCTGTCGGCGGCAATCCTGTCGTCACGCCCATCAGGATCGCCAGGATCACCATCGGTTGCGCGACGATCTGTATGGATTGAAGCCAGTAGAAATTGTTGCGAATCCACTCGGACGTGATGAAGCTGCCCATCAGGCACGTGGCGGCCATCAGGCACAATCCAATGGCCATGACCCACCGGTGGTCCACCCGCCGCAGATTCAGGGCGGCAGCCGTCATAGGGAGGGCGATCAGCAGCGGGATCGCAACCAGCAGCGACAGGGGCGCGGTTTGCAGTGGCCTGTACGCGTGAACCTTGGCGAGATATTGGCCGGGTATCGCAGCCACGCTTACCAGCAGAATGACCGCACCCACGAGGGTCGTCAGTCCGTGCAGGAAGTTTCTACGCGACAGCATCTGCAGCTTGAAAAAAGGAAGCGGGTGAAACCACTCGTTGACGAGGAACGTCG
>DASVNP010000474.1:0-3657 GCA_036383775.1 Paraburkholderia sp.
GCTGCGCCGCGTGCGGAAAAACCTGGCGGGCACCATGGGCCGCGTTATCCCCGGATAGCGTCGTCAATGGAAAGTCCGCCGGATTCCACGGTAATGACGATGACCACCGTGACCTCGGTGACAACCGTCAGCATCGAAACATCGGTTCACGCAACGATCGCGTCCGATTGCGGTCCGGGCTCCGGGTCGGCGGCCAAGGCAGGCGCCGCGCCGGAACACGAAGACGAATCGGCCGGCGAAACGGCAGGTGAAGCGGCCGGCTCGCTGTTCCGCCCGGGCGTGCGCAATTAACAACGCTGTGCGGCTGTCCACGCCGCCTCTACTGGCGCGGCTCCTCGAGCCGCGCCAGTGTTTCGAGGAAATCATATTGAAAGCACTTGCTCTCGTCGTGGCGTGTGTCGCCACCGGCGCCCTGCTGGCTGGCTGCTCGAGCGCCGGCAAACCTACCAATAAAGACGACAGCGCGTTTACGTATCTGCTGGACCGGCAGAGCAACTGGGTTGAAAACCCTGTGGACACCCTGCCGCCGCTGCCACAAGACGCAAATCTCCTGCCTTTCGAGGTCTCCGGAAATACGCCGCTGCATTTCGCGGTCGATCGCAATTCGCTAACCGTCGGCACGGACGGCGTGGTTCGCTTTACGGCGGTCGTGACGAGCCCGAGCGGTGCACGCAACGTGATTTACGAGGGGATTCGCTGCGACACCTATGAATGGCGCCAGTACGCGGGCCTGAATGCGGATCACGATGACTGGGACAAAACGGTCGCGACCGATTTCGCGCGCATTGAGAACGGCGCGTTGAACGCTTATCAGGCGGCGCTGTACCAGGACTATATGTGCACGAGCAAGATGCCCACGGGCAAGGCGAGCACGATCCTCGAGAACATCCGCTACAAGCGCACTGCGAGCTCCTTGATCCACTGAGGTCTTCTCGGGCTAGGCCCATCAACGACAAAAAAGCCGTTCCAGCTTCCGCTGGAACGGCTTTTTCTTTAGCCACATACGCTTGCGGGGCTGTGAATCAGACCAGCACCAGGTTGTCGCGATGGATCAGCTCCGGCTCCAGCATGTAGCCGAGCACCGATTCGATTTCGCCGCTCGGGCGCCGCTGAATCAGCTTGGTTTCGGCGCTGCTGTAGTTCGTCAGGCCGCGCGCCACTTCCCTACCGGCAGCGCTCAGGCAAGCAATCACCTCACCACGCGCGAACGCACCCTGCACGCCGACGACACCAATGGGCAGCAGACTCTTGCCACCGTCAGTCAACTTTTCAACGGCACCGTCGTCGATCACCACGTGGCCACGCACCTGAAGGTGATCCGCCATCCATTGCTTGCGTGCCGCCATCCGCGCAGTGCGCGCGATCAATTGCGTGCCGATGGCCTCGCCCGAGGCAAGGCGCGACAGTACGTCCACCTCGCGGCCGCTTGCGATTACCGTGTTAGCGCCGCTATGGGCAGCACGCTTGGCGGCGAGGATCTTAGTCAGCATGCCGCCACGGCCAAGACTGGAACCCGCGCCGCCTGCCATGGATTCGAGCTCCGGCGCGCCGGCATCGGCCTGCTGGACGAGCGTGGCGCTCGGGTCCTTGCGCGGATCAGCGGTGAACAGCCCTTGCTGATCGGTCAGAATGATCAGCGCGTCGCCCTCGATGAGGTTCGCAACGAGCGCGCCCAGCGTGTCGTTGTCGCCGAACTTGATTTCGTCGGTGACCACCGTGTCGTTCTCATTGATGATCGGCACGACGCCCAGCCGGAGCAGCGTGAGCAGCGTGGAGCGCGCGTTCAGATAGCGTTCGCGGTCAGCAAGGTCGGCGTGCGTGAGCAGGATCTGCGCAGTCTGGATCGAATGCTCGGCAAAGCGGCTTTCGTAGACCTGCGCAAGGCCCATTTGACCGACGGCCGCGGCCGCCTGCAATTCGTCGATCTCGCGTGGCCTTTTGGTCCAACCGAGCCGCTGCATGCCTTCGGCAATGGCGCCCGAACTGACCAGCACCACTTCCTTGCCTTGCGCGCGCAGGGCGGCAATCTGCGCGGCCCAGCGGCCGATAGCCGCATGATCGAGGCCGCGCCCGTCATTCGTGACGAGGCTTGAGCCGACTTTCACTACCAATCGCCGTGAATCTGCGATGACCGAACGCATTGTGCGCTGTCTCCCAAGATGACGCGTGATGCATGCCGGCAGTCCATTCAGGCACCGACCGGCGCTCGAACAGACTACTCCCGCGAATCGATACCGGATTCGTCGCCCACGGCCGATGCTTGCGGCTTGTCGCGGAAGCGCACGTCGGCGGCGAGGTCTTCGGCTTCAGCCGCGCGCTGGGCGTCCGAATGCGCGGCGATGTGGTCGAACACCGCGTAGCATAGGTTTTCACAACCCTGGCCCGTCAGCGCCGAAATTTCGAACACCGGACCGTCCCAGCCAAAGCCTTCGAGGAACGCCGAAACACGCTCTTCGCGTTGGTCTTCGGGCACCATGTCGAGCTTGTTCAGCACCAGCCAGCGCGGTTTTTCATACAGGAGCTCGTCGTATTTACGCAGCTCGTTGACAATCGCCTTGGCTTCCGCGACGGGATCGATCTCGTCGTTAAACGGTGCGATGTCGACGATGTGCAGCAACAAACCCGTGCGCTGCAGGTGGCGCAGGAACTGGTGGCCGAGGCCGGCGCCTTCCGCCGCGCCCTCGATCAGTCCCGGAATGTCGGCAATCACAAAGCTGCGGCTCGGCCCGACGCGCACCACGCCGAGATTCGGCGCGAGCGTCGTGAACGGGTAATCGGCGATCTTGGGCTTCGCGTTCGACACAGACGCGATGAAGGTCGACTTGCCGGCATTCGGCATGCCGAGCAGGCCAACATCAGCCAGCACCTTCAACTCGAGGCGCACCATGCGGCGTTCGCCCGGCTTGCCGTCGGTCTTCTGGCGCGGCGCGCGGTTCGTACTGGATTTGAAATGCAGGTTGCCGAGACCGCCCGCCCCTCCCTGCGCGATCTGCACGATCTGGTTGTGCTCGGTCAGATCGGCGATCAGCTCGCCAGTCTCCATGTCGGTAATAGTCGTGCCGACTGGCATACGCAGCGTGATATCGTCGCCGCCCTTGCCGTAGCAGTCGGCGCCGCGGCCGTTTTCGCCGTTGCGCGCCAGGTGTTTCTTCGCGTACCGGTAGTCGATCAGCGTATTGATATTGCGGTCCGCGACCGCGATCACGCTACCGCCCCGGCCGCCGTCGCCGCCATCCGGGCCGCCGAACGGAACGAACTTCTCGCGGCGCATCGACGCGCTGCCATCCCCTCCGTCGCCGGCGATGACTTCAATCCTCGCTTCGTCAATGAACTTCATGCGTAACTCCGTCCCGTGGTGTACTGCCAGATGGTGCAACTAAAGGTGCTGCTACATTGGATACTGCTATTTTGCCGCGCCCGCCGCGCGATGATCAATCGACCGAACGGTATAGGCATGCCGGCATGAACGACGCATTCGAGCCTGTTCATCCGGTGAAAAGCGCCAGAATAAAAAAGGCCCCGCGAACTTCGCGGGGCCTTTTTCCGGTCCTGAAGCCCGTGCCTGAGTAAACTCAGACTGCTGCCGGGACGACGTTGACCATGTGCTTCTTCGCTGCGCCCTTCGTCGAGAAATTGACGTGGCCGTCCGTCAGCGCG